>JBIPMU010000007.1:0-13631 GCA_044377205.1 Chitinophagales bacterium
ATACTGATTTAACAATCTCAGCAAGAAGATAAAAGTTTGAATTGCTGTACGAATAATTACCAACTCTAAATGGACTTGAATAACTCCATGTTATCAAAGAATCTAATGGGATATTGTCAAAACGTTTCATGTAAATCCAATAGTTAAGTCTTCCTTGAAAATTATTTTGAGGGTCGGTTATTCCTGATGTGTGATTTAGCAACTTTTTCACTGTTATATTCTGGTAGTCGCCAAAACCTTGAATAACCGAAAGAGGTAAATAAGTGCTTATTGGGGCATTAAAATTAACTTGTCCTTTTTGTATGAGTTTGAAAATAGCAACTGTTGTAAACATTTTTGTAATGCTAGCAATTTTAAATTTCATTTCAGGTTGTGCAATAGTTGGAGGAGATACAGATGCAAGACCTGCTGAATTACTGTATACCCAAGCTCCTGGTTTTTCAATTCTGATTACATGGCCTGGAACTAAACCCGAAGTTTGAGTTACGTATCCTTGAAACAAAGAATTAATACCATTTTCTATATTGGCAGGTGGTGTCTGTGAAAAACCAAAACTTACAATTGTTAAGGTTAGCATTGTAAGTATAATATTTCTTTTCATTTTGTCTTTTTATATTTAATATTTATGTTTGTTTTTTTTATGTTCGCTTGCTTTGTCAGCAGTTTTTGTTGGATTGTCATCTTTGTTACACGAAGTAAGTGTAATTAAAATAGTAAATATCAAAAGTGCCTGTTTCATTATTTGTTAAAATATTTCAGTTTAGACTTTATAAGGGATGGTTGGTTTAACAGCCACTAACATACAAATTTAAGCATGTGCGTAAAATTAATTTATAAATATTGCGTGAATTAAATTAATAATATTTGATAATATAGTATAAATAATTAATTATGAAATAGTTATAATTAAGTAAAAAATATATTTTAAACGATAAATAGTATTTAATCCAATCAAATGGGGAATAACTCGTTTGTTACCTTAATAGCTATCATTTAGAAATGTCTCTAAACTCGTCGTAGCCCCATAAGAATTTGGCTTTGTAGGGGTAGCGTTCTTTGTATAGTTTTTTGATTTTTATCAATAATTCTTCTCGGAATCCTTGTAGATTGTCTAGTGTAGTGGCAGACATAAAAATACAGTTGTCTTCGGTTTTTGAAATCCAGTGGTCTTTGAATTCTTTCAAGATAGCGGCGCGTTCGTCTTCAAACAGGAACTCGTCCAAGGCTTGTTTTTGGTACAAGTCCATTTTATTGAATACCATGAGCGTAGGCTTGTCTTTGGCGCCCAAGTCCATCAAGGTTTTATTGACTACATTGATTTGATCTTCAAATTTTGGATGCGAAATATCTACCACATGAATAAGTATATCGCTTTCAATAGCCTCGATAAGGGTAGAGTGGAAGCTTTCTATAAGATGATGCGGGAGTTTGCGGATAAATCCCACGGTATCGGACATTAGAAAAGGTACATTTTCTATCACTACCTTGCGTACGGTGGTATCCAGCGTAGCAAAAAGTTTGTTTTCTGCCAAGATATCGGCTTTGCTCACCAGGTTCATGATGGTACTTTTGCCCACATTAGTATAGCCTACAAGCGATACGCGTATCATTTCGCCACGGCTTTTTCGCTGGGTTTCGCTTTGTTTGGATATTTCTCTAAGTTTTTCCTTCAAATGCGAAATTCGAGTCTGCGCGATACGTCTATCCGTCTCAATTTCTTTTTCCCCAGAGCCTCGCATGCCTATTCCTCCTTTGATTCTGTCTAGGTGCTGCCACATGCCTTTGAGTCGGGGCATCAAGTATTGAGTTTGAGCTAGCTCTACTTGTGTTTTGGCTTGAAGTGTTTTGGCATTTTGTGCAAAAATGTCTAGGATGAGCATACTTCTATCCAATACTTTGATTTTCAGTTCTTTTTCGATATTATTTTGCTGAGAAGGGCTAATTTCATCATCAAAAATGATGGCATCGATTTTATATTTTTTGCAATATTCATTGATTTCTTCTAGTTTTCCACTGCCTACATACGTTCGCTTATCGGGATTGTCTAGTATTTGATGAAAGACTTCAATGGGCTCTACGTTGGCGGTAGTAGCCAGAAAATAGAGCTCATCCAAGTATTCTTTTAGCTTGAGCAGTTCGTGTTTGTTTTTGGCTACGCCCACCAATATGACACGTTCGCGTTCTTTGAGGGTATTGTCTACTTTAAATTCGGTTCTTTCTAATGCCATATCTTATTTTATTCGCACGCCATTTTCATATTTTACGATGAATGCATCATTGAAACCTTTCATCTTTACATACTCTTTATGTTTTCGAGCTTCGTCAATATTTTTAAATTCACCAGTCAAATATTTATACAAGCCATCTTCTTCGCTTACTTTTATATCGGGGAATGTCCCATAGATAATATCTTTATTTTCAATTTTTCGTTGGGATGCTTTTACTTGAATTTTAAATATCAATCCTGTTTTGGTAGCGATAGGACTACTTTTTGATGCGACAATTGGAGGTGTGGCTATCTTACTTAGTTCCTTATTTGTAGCATTTTTTGGAGTATTGATGGCTACTTTTTGTTCAATTTCTTTATCTCCGATATTAATTTTTTTAGCTACTTTTTTTTCTGTATCGAATTCTGTTTTTTTAGGCTCAATATTTATTTTTTCTTCGGTAGAAATGATTTCCTTGTTTATTTTTTGTTTTTGTGTGTTTTCTGCCACTGAAGCTATATCAACTTTTGTTTTAGGAGCTGGGGTATTAATTTCTTTAGAAGAAGCTTCTATTTTAGGTTCACTTATTTTTACCAATTCAAGAGGCGTTTCTTCTTCTATGATAATAATTTTTCGTGGCGGTGATATCGATACACTTTCCTTAGGTTTTGTTTTTTCTTTTGAAATAGGGTCTTCTAAAATTGGTTTGCTAGGAACTTTGGTCATTTCTTTAATTGGTTCTATAGAAATAGGAGGCTGTTTTGCAGCATCTTTTGAGGGTGTTAATTTTTGATTGGATTCCATTTCTTTCATGGCATTGGGATAGCCGGCTTTTTCGGTTTTTAATTTTTCAGCAAGCTCAATTTGTTTATCCGTACTTATTTTCTTTTCAGCAGCGCTTGGTGGTTCTTTGCTAGGCATTGATATATCGGTATTTTTTCCCTCAAATTTTCGTTTATATTCGCTGAATGCATTGGCTATCTTGGTTGCAATATTGATTTGCCCCAATTTACTATTCATATATTCTTCTTCTTCGGCATTGGAAATAAATCCAATTTCGAGAAGACAGCTTGGCATAGCTGTTTGATACAATACTAAAAATCCAGCTTGTTTGGTTCCTCGTATGGATTGATTATCATCGTTTTTGAATTCATTTTCTATCTTTTTAGCAAAATGAATACTGTTATCTAAGAACAAACTTTGTTTCATGGTCATGATAATATTTCCTTCCCCTGAGTTGGGATCAAATCCATAATTTTCAGTTACATTGCCCTCCAAATTTACTACGGCATTCTCCTTTTTTGCTACTTCTAAGTTTTCTTCTGATTTGTGCAATCCCAAAACATAAAATTCTACGCCAGAGGGTTCTTTTTTCTTATTGGAGTTTGCATGAACCGAAATAAATAAATCAGCTTTGGCTTTATTGGCAATAGAAGCCCGCTGATACAATTCTATAAAACGATCATCTTCACGAGTCATGATTACTTTGACATCGGGATGTTTTTCTTGAATCAATTCTGCCAATTTAAGCGATACGGCTAATACAATATCTTTCTCTTTTGAAAAGTTGCCAATAGCACCAGGATCTTTGCCACCATGGCCAGGATCAATAACAACTTTTCGTAGTTTCTTAGACACTATTTCTTGGCAGTAAGAATTTTTAGCCAAAAAGCACAGACAAATAATAAAAATTGTATATTTGCAGTTTTTAAGAACGATTAGAAGAATATTATTTTGCATTGTGTGAATTTTTGTATCAATTATTTTTTTCATTATTGTAGCAACGGAGCAAAGATACTTATATTATCTCTTTTTCTATTCTTTTCATACGACTTATTTTCACAATCAAAGCCTTTGCTCTCTACAAAAAAGGACACTTTGACTCGCAATGAAGTAGTTGTAGATTCTTTTCAATTAAAAGATGCTAGTGGAGATATAAAAACAAAGATTGATTATCATGCTGAAGATAGTATTGTATTTGACAATGTATCCAAAAAAATGTTTTTGTACAATAAGTCCAAGATCGACTATAATAGCATGAATGTAGATGCCTATTTTATAGAATATGACTGGAATACAGGTATAATGACTGCAAATCAAAAATTAGAAGGAGACTCTATCATTGGCGTACCTTATCTGAAACAAGATGGAAAAGAATATATTACCGATAAAATTACGTATAATTTCAAATCCCAAAAAGGGAAAGTATATAATATCGTAACTCAAGAAGGTGAGGGATTTCTTCATGGCGAAGAAGTAAAGAAAGATAGTAATAAAAACTGGTATGTAAGCCGTGCCAAATATACTACATGTGATCTTGAACATCCACATTTTCATTTTAATGCTAGAAAATTGAAATTAATTCCTGATAAAGCCATGATTACGGGGCCTACCAATATTGTTATCAATGATATTCCTACGCCTTTGTATCTTCCTTTTGGACTTTTTCCGCTCAAAAAAGGACGAAGAAGTGGCTTGCTTTTACCTACAGAATATGGTTTTTCGCCAGTATTCAACCTTCAAGGTCTAGGATATTATTTTGGTATCAATGATCATATGGATTTGGCAGTTCGTACCCAGTTGTTTTTCAATGGCAGTTATGGTGTACAAGGTGATTTTAGATATTTGAAAAAATATAATTTTAATGGATCTGTAAGCGTGGGGATGAATAGAATTTTTCAAGGGGATAATGATAATCCTGCCGTTTCGGCCAATACAGCTACCAACTATAATATTACATGGACGCATAGCCAAGATATAAAAGCCCATCCCACTTTTACCTTCAATACGACTTTGCGCTATCAAACACAAGGTTTTTTTCAAAATCCTATCAACGTAACGGCAAGAAGAATTGATGCTCAAATCAACTCCAGTTTAAGCCTAACTAAACGATTTAGAGGATTACCATTGGAGCTTAGGAGTAGTATCAATTATACACAAAATTTAGCAAATAAATCGGTTACAGGACAATTCCCAAACTTACAGATGAATTATAATGGAAATCCTTTCAAAACCGCTTCGGGAAAGGGCTATTTGAACCAATTGAATTTTTCCTATACCTCTGAATTTAACTCACAATTTAGAAGCTATGACAGTTTATTACTTTCAGATGAATTTTTCAAAGATTTGAAATTTGGAATTTTACATACCCTTAATTTTAATTTTGGAGCCATTAAGTTGTTGAAAAACTTTAATTTATCGCCAAGTCTTAGATATCAAAATAGAAATTATTTTTCCCGAACAATATATAATTATTCTACAAAATTAGATACTATTACCGAAAATGGCCTATATTCAGTTCAAGATTTTAGCGGGGGACTCAATTTAAGTACCGTAATTGTTGGACTTAAACAGTTTCGAGGGCGAGGATTTCAAGGTATTAGGCATCAGATGACGCCCAACGTTGGATTTTCATTTAGTCCCGATTTTACAAAAGATTTTTGGGGATATTACAGACAATTAGATACAGGGAAAATATTTACATATTCGCCTTATTCTCAGGGATTATGGTCTGTTCCTGGTAATAGTGCAGCGGCTTTATTGAATTTTGGATTATCCAATTCTCTAGAAGCCAAATTTTTTAATAAAAAAGATTCTGCCAATCCTTCTAAAAAAATTATGTTGATAGACAATTTAAGTCTTTCAGGTTCATACAATCTCAATGCAGATAGTTTTAAAATGTCAAACTGGAATATGTCTATGAGTAGCAATATAGGTAAATTTGCTAATTTTAGAATGGATTTTAATTATGATCCTTATGTCTATCAAAATGGCGTGCGAGTAGATAAATTGTTGATTTCTAATAAAGGTGGTTTGGTTCGATTACAGTCATTTAGCGCAGCCTTAAACTTCAATCTATCTTCTGCCAATCTAGCGTCCAATGTCCTTAAAAGTAAAAAAGGAAGTGAAGCTGAAAGGAACTATATATACAGAAATTATCATTATTTTTATGATTTTAACAATCCATGGAATGCGAATCTAGCTATAAACTTTACCTCCAATAATGATTTTAGATTAGATACAACAGTATATTCAGCAAATATTAGTTTAAATAATTTGGATTTTAATCTTACAAAAAATTGGAAGATTGCAGTTCGGTCAGGGTATGATTTCAATGCAAAACAAATTTTGATGACTACTATTTCTGCTGTACGAGATATGCACTGTTGGGAATTCCGATTTAATTATACACCCATATCTAATTTTGGACAAGCTTATTCTATTGAAATTAGACCAAAATCTGCATTGCTACAAGATATGAAATTAATGAGAAATAAACCGGCTTTAGAAAATTATTTTTAATCTCAAAATGTACTAAAAAAACAAATGCAAACAAATTTTGACACTAATATTACAATAGGATTGCGACGCAACATGCTCGAAGATATTGAAAAACTATTTATTGAAAAAAATTATACAAATTTCCAAAATATACTTGAAGCTATGGATTTGGTGCCTCGTCATTTCTTTTTAGGAAAAGGTTTTGAACAACTATCGTATAAAAATCAAAATATAGATATTGAAGCGGAACAGACTATTTCTAAGCCAACTACTGTAGCTATTCAAACCTTTTTGCTCAATTTGCAAAAAAATGAAACGGTATTGGAAATTGGAACCGGAAGTGGTTATCAAGCTGCGGTTTTGAGTCATTTGGCGGGAAAGGTTTATACTATTGAAAGGCATGAAATTTTATTTCAGCGAGCCACTAAAAAATTGAAAGAATTGGGCTTGAAAAATATATATACTTTTTTGGAAGATGGATTCAAGGGAGTGCCTAGGCATGCACCTTATGACAAAATTTTAATTACTTGTGCCGCACCTGAAATCCCTCAAAATCTTGTCAATCAACTCAAAGTAGGCGGTCAATTTGTATTGCCTATGGAAGACGGCGAAGGACAGCAAGACATGCTTCGTTTGACCAAAAATGAAGAGGGTTCGTTATCAGAAGAAAAATTTGGAAAATTTGAATTTGTACCTATGTTGGAAGGAATTTCTAAATAAATAATCGTATGAAATTACTTTGTATCACAGATTTAGATGGAATTGAAAAGAACTGGGAAAAAGGTAGTCATGAAAATGAATTTAATTGTAATAGCGTATCTATTACTTTTTTCAATTTGAATCATTTTTCATGGGATTTGATAGAGAAAAAAATTCAAGAAGAGCGTTTTCACCTTTGTCTCAGTCTTATGCATTGTGATGTAAAAGACTCCAATTTAAAAGATTCTATTTTGCTTAATGCCGTTAATAATTACATATCAAATGAAATGATAATAAGTGCACATGAAGATCTTGTTGCCAATCAACCTTTTATTGTGAATAAATCAACATCATACTTCAATGTCTTTTTAGAAATAGATAAATGTATTTCGTTTACAACAGAATTGAAAAACTGTGAAGAAGAATTACAGCATAAAAATTTATCTAACTTATTAATTATTAGTTCAATCAATTATAAATTGGCGCATCTTTTTTCGTCGAATCGATGCAATTATTATTTACTAAATTATACTTCAAATTATACACAATTGAATTCAGTAGCATCTATGTTTCAAGATATTGTTGAGAAATTAGACTAATGAGATTGAATTAGGAAATTTTATATAAATTTGCAGGTGAAATTTCAAAAAAATGGGTCAATTTAATATTTGGAAATTTAGTACATTTATATTATTAATATTTGTTTTAGGACTTGGCGCATATATGTTTTTTTTCAAAAAAGCACCCTTTAGTTCAAATGGGGTGATTGTATTGGATGATTTTAACTCGGATAAGAAAGATTTAAATAAATTTCAGAATCCAGAATTTGCACCAGATAATAATGATTTTTTTTATAAAAAACCTACTCAAATTCAATTTGATAAAGAATTATATGATTTTGACACTATAATAGAAGGCACCGTTCTCAAAAAAGAAATTGAATATCTAAATAAAGGTAAAAACCCCTATTTTGTATTGGATGTAAAAGTGAGCTGCGGTTGTACCGTGCCACACTATGAAAAAGCACCTATAGCACCAGGAAAAAAAGGAAAAGTAATCGTTGAATACAATTCGGCAGGCAAAGAGGGCTTTTCTATGAATAAGTTGACCTTGTACGGCAATGTAAATGGCGATCAAAAATCTACTTTTTTTAAAGTATTTGTAAAAAAGAAAAAATAGTGAGAATAGTAGCAATTGACTTTGGGAGTAAGAGAACCGGATTGGCCGTTACTGACCCCATGCAAATTATTGCCACTTCATTAGAAACGGTTGAAACCTACAAATTAATTGAATATTTGGAGAAATATTGCTTGACAGAACCTGTTGAGGGGTTTGTATTTGGATTGTCAAAAAAATTAGATAATTCAATGAATGATATACACAAATCTATGCAGGTTTTTCAATCCAAATTGAATGAAAAATTTCCAGAGAAATATATCGAGGAAATTGATGAGCGCTTTACTTCTAAAATAGCGCAACAAAGCATCTTGATGAGCGGTGTTAATAAAAAAACACGGCAAGACAAGGCACTTATAGACAAAGTGAGTGCGGCTATTTTATTACAGGATTATTTAAATTTTAAACAACGATAAATTACCTTATGGTATTACCAGTAGCGGCATATGGAATGCCCATTTTGAAAAAAGTAGGAGAACAAGTAAACCTCAATGATCCTCAATTGGATGCCTTGATACAAAATATGTTCGAGACTATGGACTTCTGTAAAGGTGTAGGCATAGCTGCACCACAAATCAATAAAAGTTTACTCCTTTTTGTGATAGATAGTAGCAAAATAGATAGCGATGAAGATAATCGAAAGTCTAAAGATGAAGTGGGACTTCGAGAGGTTTTTATCAATCCTATAATTTTGGAAGAATACGGCGAAATAAAAGGCTACGAGGAAGGATGCCTCAGTATTCCTGCCGTATATGGCAATGTAGATCGTCCTTCTAAGCTGAAAATTGAATTTACCAATTCAAAAAAAGAACGTGTAACCCAAGAGTTTGATGGATTTACCGCACGTGTCATTCAGCATGAATACGATCATATTCATGGTGTTTTGTTTATTGATAAGCTAAAACCTATGAAAAAACAATTAATCAAACGAAAGCTTGACGATATCAAAAAAGGCAAAGTTTCCGCCCGATACAAAATGATTTTCAATATCTAATATCTAACATCTCAAATCAAAAATCAATATGTCCGACTCGATAAAACATGAATGTGGTATAGCATTACTCAAACTTCACAAACCGCTTCAATATTATATTGACAAGTACAATAAACCCACCTTTGGGCTAGACAAAATGTACCTGCTCATGGAAAAACAACGAAATAGAGGACAAGATGGCTCAGGGATAGCTATCGTTAGACGTGATACAGAATTTGGAAACGATTTTATCTATAGAGAGCGCAGCGCAGAAAGCAATTCGCTTCAACGAATTTTTGAAAATTGCTACAAACAATACAACAAGCTCAACCCCGAAAAATTAAATGATGCCAAATATCTCAAAGAAAATTGCGAGGTTTTTGGCGATATATTTCTAGGGCATCTTCGTTATGGTACACACGGTGATCTTTCCGAAAAAGTTTGCCACCCATTTTATCGAAAATCTAATTGGATTACACGAAACTTGGTATTAGCAGGGAACTTTAACCTAACCAATGTGGATGATTTGCTTCAAAATTTGATTCAACTAGGGCAGCATCCTCGCCAAAAAGCCGATACGGTTTTAGTACTCGAAAAAATAGGTCATTTCTTGGATAGCGAAGTGCAAATCATGTTTGACCAATACAAAAAAGAAGGATTTTCCAATAGTGAAATTACCAAAAAAATAGCAAGTGAAATCAATATCGAATCCATCTTAAATCGATCGGTAAAAGGATTTGATGGGGGCTATGTGATGGCAGGCGTTTTGGGACATGGCGATGCCTTTGTCTTCCGTGATCCCAATGGCATTAGACCTTGTTTTTATTATTCAAATGATGAATTTACGGTAGTAGCAAGTGAAAGACCCGCTATTCAGACTGTTTTCAAAGTTGATTTCGAAGATATTCAAGAGTTGGCACCAGCACATGCGTTGATTCTGAAAAATGAAAAACCTGTTTCGGTTGTCAAAATTCAAGATGAAAAAGAACGTAAATCGTGTAGTTTTGAACGCATCTATTTTGCTCGAGGTACCGATGGCGAAATATACAAAGAGCGAAAAATGCTTGGAAAATTGCTTGCACCAAAGCTTTTTGATGCTATAGAAGGCGATTTTGCTCACACCGTATTTTCATTTATTCCCAATACCTCCGAAACGGCGTATTATGGTCTTATCAAAGGATTGGAAAGCATCTATC
Source organism: Chitinophagales bacterium (assembly GCA_044377205.1). Lineage (GTDB taxonomy): Bacteria > Bacteroidota > Bacteroidia > Chitinophagales > JADJOU01 > CHPMRC01. The sequence continues at coordinate 10,533 of JBIPMU010000007.1, forward strand.
GTGAACAAATTGTAAAATCATTGCAAAATGAAACCAATCCCGATTTAACAAAGTTGCTTGTTGAAGATAGAATCCGTGCCGAAAAAATTATCGTGAAAGATGTAAAATTGCGTACGTTCATCACCAACGACCAATCCCGAAACGATCTCGTGTCGCACGTATATGATATCACTTATAATTCTATTGAAAAACACCACGATACCATCTGTATGCTTGACGATAGCATTGTTCGAGGTACTACGCTCAAGCAGAGTATTATCAGTATTTTGGGAAGGCTCAAACCAAAGAAAATAATCATTGTCTCTTCGGCACCGCAAATTCGCTATCCCGATTGTTATGGAATAGATATGAGCAATATGGGTGATTTATTGATATTCAAAGCTGCTATTGCACTCTTGGCAGAACGTGGTAATACTACCCTGATTCAGGAAGTATATCAAAACTGTTTGGCGGAAAATCAAAAGCCATTGACTGAAATCCAAAATAAAGTAAAGGATTTTTATGCGCCTTTCACCGAAGATGAACTCAGCCGCAAAGCCGCACAACTCGTAAAGCCCGAAGATATTGATTTTGAGGTAGTGCTAATATTCCAATCCCTTGAAAATCTTCATATTGCTTGTCCAAACGATAGAGGCGATTGGTATTTTAGCGGCGACTACGCTACACCAGGAGGAAACAAAGTAGCTAATCAAGCATTTATCAATTTTGTAGAGAAAAAAACAGGAAGAGCTTATTAGGAAATAACAACAATTTATACCAAATCCTTAAACTCACCATAATTGTAGCCTTTGCTCAATAGGTGTCGGATGAGTTTTTGTTTGGCTTGTGTGGGTTCATTTTTTGCGAGGAGTTCTTGTCGTTTTTTGGTTATCAGTTTTTCCATATTTTCGGAGTAAATAGCAGTTTCTATATCTTTGAGATGTTCCTGAATGAGTTTTGGATCTATCCGTTTGGCATACAGTGCGGCTTTTATTTTATTTATGCCATCTTTTTTCAGATTTACTTTGGATTTGATAAAAAGGGCTACGAAGCGATTTTCATCCAAAAATTGATGCGATTGCAAATGTGCAATAATTTCATTTCGTTCGGATTTATCCAAGTCATATATATCCATTTTCTTTTCCACATCATAGATACAACGCTCTTGATAGGAACAATAATACTCCATTTTTAACTTAAGACTATCTATCGAAATGTGTTTTTTGGGTGTCATATGAGTACAAACTTAAAAATAATTTAATTTTAAGCAATACTTATTAATTTTGTATCATATAAATTTTATAAAATGTACAAAAAAAGTCTTTTATTTATTGGAGTTTTGATATCACTTTTGGCATGTGACCATAAAAAAAAGACCGAAGATAAAGAGGTGTCTAAAGATCCTATAAGTAGACAAATAAAATTATTATCTGATAGTATTTTTGAAAGTCCCAAAAACGCTCGTTTGTATTTTGAGCGTGCCAATTTATATTGGCAAAAAGACGAAATGGAAATGGCATTAAATGATTTTTATAAAACGGTGACTTATGATAGTACTAATTCAGATTATTATTATGTTTTAGCAAATTTTATGGTAGAAAATGGTAATTTGGATCGTGGTATTTTAGCCATGGAAAAAGCCATTCAATTTCAGCCCAAAGAACCTAAACATTATGTTCAAACTGGAAAATATTATTTGTATATGAAAGATTATCAAAAAGCATTAAATTACTTAAATGATGCATTGAAGCTAGATCCTATGCTTCCAGATGCTTATTTCTATAAAGGATATATCTATAAAGAATTGAAACAAAATGACAAAGCTATATCTAATTTTACTACTGCTACCGAACAAGATCCCACGTGGTATGAGCCTTTTGAGCAAATTGGCCTAATCTATGCGGCACAAAACAATGATTTGGCTCTTAAATTTTATGATAATGCCGCTAATGCGGATAAGCGAAATACAAGCTCTAGATTGGAAAAAGCGTATTATTACAAAAAAACAAAGCGTATAGTAGAATCTGAGAAAGAGTATGAATCTATTGTGGTAGATTTTCCTCAAAATGCAGATGCAATTTATAGTCTTGGTGTTATAAATTGGGAGAAAAAAAACTATGACAAAGCCTTAAGCCAGTTAAACATTTGTGTCAAAATTGAACCCACATATGCACCTGCTTTTTACATAATGGGAAAAATCTACAAAGCTAAAAATGACAAGGTGAAAGCTAAAGAGGCTTTCAAACAAGCTTTAGTTTTTGATGAAAAAATGAAAGAGGCTCAACAAGAATTGGCTACATTATAATTTTGTTTATGTACAAAATTCTGTGTTTTTTTATTTTTTTTATTCAATCTATGTTTATTCATGCTCAGAATGATACATTCGGATGGTTTCCCGCGGGTATAGAAAATAGTTATACTCAGGCATGTGCTTCCTATAAGAACTATATTCTGAATTCAGAAATTCTCAATCCACTCTTTGAAAAATTATTACAACTGAAATCGGCCACGAATAATCAAAAAGTGAATTTTGTGCATATTGGCGACTCACATATTCAAGCCGACATGATGACCAGCGTCATCCGAAATGCACTCCAAAATCAATTTGGCAATGCAGGCCGTGGATTAGTATTCCCTTATCAAGCTGCAAAAACCAATGGTCCAAACGACTATCTATTTGGTTCGCCATATAATTGGACTTCTTCGCGTATCAATAAGCAAAGTAGGCCTATTGAAGTGGGAATTTCGGGTTTTGGATTACAGACAAATAATAATTTCTCCATGTTGGATTTCAAGCAAAAACAAGGAATTTATTTTGATAAAATTCGATTGATCTCTCAGAAATCTTCTTATGGCGTTGATTTTTATAATCCAAGCGATAGTATTATTTTTGGATTTTCAAAGAAATCAAAATCAAAATGGGATGCGTATGATATTATTTTGCCATATAAGATAGATGCTTTTCAATTGCATATGCATACGGACCAAATGGATTCTATGAATCTATTTGGAGTAATTCTTGAAAATGAATCTCAAAAAGGGGTATTGTATCATACCATTGGAGCCAATGGCGCTGAGTATTCGGATTATTTTAATAATGATTTTTTTAAAAATCAATTG
>JBIPMU010000176.1:0-3796 GCA_044377205.1 Chitinophagales bacterium
AGTAGTTATAACATTAGGATCTGCATTTTCGTATTATCATAAAAATTCAAATCAATTTGTAGCAAATTGTCATAAAGTACCACAGAATGAATTTGAAAAAAAACTGATCTCAGCTATTGAAATAACTCAAAACATAGATGAAATTATTAAAAATATTCAACTTTTCAATCCTAAGGCTGAAATCATATTGACAATAAGTCCAGTAAGGCATTTGAGAGATGGTGTTATTGAAAATAACAGAAGTAAGGCACAACTTATAGAAGCTGTTCATCAAGCAATAACCCATAATAATAAAACACATTATTTTCCTTCCTATGAAATTGTAATTGATATTTTGCGAGATTATCGATTTTTTGATGTAGATTATGCTCATCCCAATTATTTAGCTACAGAAATAGTATTGCAATATTTTATTGATTTATGTATGGAATCAAATGATATCGAACTAATGGAAGAAATGTATAAGCTAAAAAAGGCTTTAAACCATAGATCATTGCATCCCAATACTATAGCACATAAAGAATTCTTAAAAACACACTTAGAAAAAGTGATGTATTATTCAAAAAAGTATCCAAACATTGATTTTAGTAATGAAATCAAGCATTTTTCGGAAAAATCATAAAAGTAAAAAATTAGTTTGCATATATAAAAAATATTGTATTTTTAACTTCGTAATTTACTATTTCATATATGGGTAATACCACATCAAAGACATTAAATTTAAGCCAATTATTACAAGAAAATTTTGGATTTGACACGTTTAAAGGCGAACAAGAATCTATCATTCATTCTATTTTGGAAGGAAAAGACACCTTTGTTCTCATGCCTACTGGTGGAGGAAAATCACTTTGTTATCAATTACCCGCAATTATTTCAGAAGGTACGGCAATTATTGTTTCCCCATTGATTGCTTTAATGAAAAACCAAGTAGATTTAATACGAAATTACAATGAAAATGAAAGTATAGCACATTTTTATAATAGTACACTTAATGTAACCCAAAAAAGACAAGTAGAAAAAGATGTAATAGAAGGAAAAACAAAATTACTTTATGTAGCACCTGAAACCTTAGCAAAAGAAGATAATTTTCAATTTTATAGCAGCTTCAAAATTTCATTTATCGCTATCGATGAAGCGCATTGTATTTCCGAATGGGGTCACGATTTTAGACCCGAATATAGACGGATTAAAGATGCCATCAATAAAATTCCATATAAATTCCCAATTGTAGCTCTTACAGCTACTGCCACTCCAAAAGTACAAACTGATATTGCAAAAAATTTGGGATTGAAAGATTATAATTTATTTGTATCATCCTTCAATAGACCCAATCTTTACTACGAAATTCGTCATAAAGTGAATGATGACTGGGCTATACGTAATATTGTAATGTATATAAAAAGTCAAGAAGGAAAATCGGGAATAGTATATGTTTTGAATAGAAAATCAGCTGAAAAAATAGCTGAAATTTTATGTGTAAATGGTATTAAAGCCGCTCCATACCATGCTGGAATTGAAGGAAAATTGCGTAGCAAAACCCAAGATGATTTTTTAAATGAAGAAATCAATGTAATTGTAGCTACTGTGGCTTTTGGTATGGGAATTGATAAGCCCGATATTCGGTTTGTAATTCATTATAATATTGCCAAAAGTATCGAAAATTATTATCAAGAAACAGGTAGAGCTGGAAGGGACGGATTGGAAGGAAATTGTATTGCCTATTTTAATTACAAAGATATAAATAAGGTAGAAAAAATGCTCAGCGACAAAACCGTAACGGAGCGAGAGCGTGGGATGGTTCTGATAGATGAAACCGTGGCCTATATTGAAACGGGTGAATGTAGACGAAAATTTTTATTAAATTATTTTGGTCAAGAGTATAAAGATAATCAATGCTCCGAGCATAAAATGTGTGATAATTGTCGAAATCCAAAGGAACAAAAAGATATTACACAAGACATGGTGCTAGCGCTTGAAACTATAAACGCCTGCGAAGAAGCACATTATATCAATCATATTTCTAAAATATTGACGGGAATTAAATCGGATGCCATTACATCCTACAAACATCATCTTTTATCTCAATTTGGGGCGGGAAAAGATAAGGAAGAGTTGTATTGGACTTCTGTATTAAGAAATGCAATTATTCAAAATCTAATTTATAGAGAAATAGAAGAATATGGGACGCTTAAAATGAATCCAAAAGGGGATGAATATATTAAAAATCCTTATCAAATAAAAATAGCACTCAATCATGATTATGAAAATGAAAGTGGTGTAATTTTGGCCTCAAGTAATCATTCCGCTTTGGATAAAGCATTATTTCAAATCTTAAAGGATTTAAGAAAGTCTGAGGCTAAAAAACAAAATTTGCCACCTTATGTTTTAATTCAAGATCCATCTTTGGAAGAAATGTGTCTTAAATATCCAATCACATTAGAGGAATTTGCAGATATTACAGGAATCACAAAAGCAAAAGTTCAAAAATTTGGCGAATTATTTATAAAAGAAATAGCTCAACACGTAGCGCTCAATAATATTGAACGTCCGATGGATTATACCATTCGAACGGTTATAAACAAGAGTAGCGATAAAGTAAAAATCATTAAAAGTATCGATAAAAAAATATCATTAGATATCCTTTCAGATGAGTTACAATATAATTTTGAAGAGCTTGTAGACGAGCTTGAAAGCATTGTAATGAATGGTACCAAAGTAGATATCAATTATTATTTGAATGATATCATGGACGGAGAATTGCTAGACGAAATGTTTGAATGGTTCAAAGGAAATGAAATGGGTGATATTGAAGAATGCTACAAAGCCTTTGTAGATGATGATTTGCCTAAAGATGATATTCGTCTTGTAAAACTTCAATTTATCAGCAATTATATAAAATAACACCATAAATAAAACAATATAAATCGGTCATGAATTTTCAAGCCTTATTTGCACCCGAAGCACTCATAGCTATATTAACCCTTACTTTTTTGGAAATTATACTAGGAATTGACAATATTGTTTTTATTTCCATAGTTACTGGGAAACTATCTGCAAAAGACCGTCCGAAAGCGAGAAATATAGGATTAGGTTTAGCGTTATTATTCCGTATTATGATGCTTTTTGGGTTATCATTTATTTTATCTTTGAATCAACCTTTTTATAATCTAAACAACGATATATTATCTTTTGGGATATCGGGACAAAGCCTAATTGTATTCTTGGGAGGATTATTCTTATTGTATAAAAGTGTAAGCGAAATCCACGAGAAATTAGAAGGGGAAACCGAAGGGGAATCGAGAGAATCAAAAAGTGGTGTTTCTAAAGCCATCATACAAATAGCACTTTTAAATCTAGTTTTTTCTTTCGATAGTATTCTTACAGCTATTGGATTGGTGAGTTTGAAAGAGGCACCCGAAGGATTTGGATATGCTACAGGAATGGAAATCATGATTGTATCGGTAATTATTTCTGTGATCATCATGATGGCATTTGCAGGACCTGTGAGTGATTTTGTAAATAAAAATCCTACAATTCAAATATTAGGTTTATCATTTTTGATCTTAATCGGCGTTATGCTTTTGGCGGAAGCTTCACACATGTCGCATCTAAAATTCATGAATGGATTAGAGGTAAATGCAATTCCAAAAGGATATTTATATTTTGCGATTATGTTCTCTTTATTTATTGAATTTTTGAATATAAAAATGCGCAAAGGTAAAAACCCTGTAAAACTCCATGATAGTAAAATTATGGATAAAGAATTGAAATAAAAAAACAAGAAATTATAGATAAA
>JBIPMU010000177.1:0-3793 GCA_044377205.1 Chitinophagales bacterium
TTAACTGATTTTGTAATTTCGAATTATTATTCTCATTTAGAAAGATCTTCAAAGTCTGTTTATCTTGAATTTTTGAAAGAAGTAGCAGAAAGAACCATGAAAATGATTATTGATTGGCAACGAGTTGGATTCGTTCATGGTGTAATGAATACAGATAATATGTCTATATTAGGTGACACAATAGATTATGGACCTTTTGGTTTTTTAGATTTTTATAGTCCTAATTATACTCCCAATACTACAGATTTTAATGGAAGACGATATCGATTTGATAATCAACTCAATATTGGCATGTGGAACTTGGTTCAATTGGCAAATTCGCTTTATCCTTTAATTAAAGAAGAAGAACCTATCTATATGATTTTAAACGATATAAAAGAAAAATCAGAAAGAGGTTTATTTCAAATGTACACCGAAAAGCTTGGCTTGCATTTAAACGCTAAATCAATAGATTTAACACAAGAAATGCTTCAAAACATGGAAGAAGAAGAAATTGACTATACTATTTTCTTTAGACAATTATCAAAAATTGACAAAAACACTAAGCTTAAAAGTGCTTACAATATTATTTCTATCGCTTTTTATAAAAATGAAGTTTCAGAAACCATCAAAAACAAATGGGTTCAATGGCTAGAACAGTACATGCAAGAATTCAAAATATTAGATGAAAGAGAAGAGGATAGAATACTGAAAATGAACAGTATAAACCCTAAATATATATTGAGAAATTATATGCTACAGATTATAATTGAGGCAGCAGAAAAGGAGGATTATTCCTTATTGCACGAAATGCAAATATTGCTCAAAAATCCTTATGATGAAATGCCAAATTTTGAAAAATGGTACACAAAAATGCCTGATTGGGCTCGAAATAAAATAGGATGTAGCGTTTTGAGTTGTAGTTCATAAATAATTTAGTATTATTGTAATTGAAAAATAAATCCATGGAAATCATTCATTCTAGTATTCAAGACTATTTAAGTGCTCACTCTAGGCATTTGACGCCTGAATTAGAGGAATTGGAAAGACAAACATATTTGAGCGTATTGCTTCCCAATATGATTTCAGGTAAAGAACAAGGCACTTTTCTCAATCTTTTCTTTGGGGTATTAAAACCTAAATTAGCACTGGAAATAGGAACATTTACAGGTTATTCGGCTATTTCAATGGCTTTGGCTATGGATGATGACGCAACGCTCATCACAATAGATGTCAATGAAGAATTAGAAGGATTAGTAAGAGAATTTGTAAGTAAAAGTGGGCTTGAACATAAAATAGATTACCGTCTTGGCGATGCCATGCAAATGATTGATTCTATTGAAGATAATACCCTTGACATAGTATTTATAGATGCTGACAAACGAAATTATCCCAATTATGTAATTAAATTAAAACCAAAATTGAAAAAAGAGGGTATTTTAATGATAGACAATGTATTATGGCATGGGAAAGTAGTATTAGACAATCCAAATAAAGATACACAAGCAATATTAGATACCAATAAAATGGTTTTTGACGACTTGGATTTTATTACATCAATTGTTCCTATTCGCGATGGAATTCTTATAGCTAGAAAGATAAATTAAATTTATATAATAATGAAAATCATAAATTTAAGATCTATTAATGAAAGTGATACTAAAAGAATATACGAGCTTTGCCAAGACCCTGAAATTTCAGAAAACACAGGCGGAAACATCCCATTTCCCTATAAAATGACCGATGCAGAATTTTTTATACACAAGGTTAGGCTTTCGATAGAAGAAAAAAAAGCAGCGCATTTTGCTATATGTGAACCAGAATCTGATCTTCTTATAGGGGTAATTTCCATTGATTATATTGACTGGAAACATAGAAAAGGTACTATAGGGTATTGGATGGGAAAAGACTATAGAAATAAAGGTTATATGACCGAAGCATTAAAACAAGTTATTCATTTTGGATTATACGAAAAAGATCTAAATCGAGTTCAAGCCATACATTTTAACTACAATCCTAGTTCAGGAATAGTAATGCAAAAAGCAGGTATGATAAAAGAAGCTGTCATGAAAAATTATTATATTATTAATGACAAACCTGTTGACGTAGCATTATATGCTGCTACAAAATGAAATTGTATTTAGAAATAATTTAATTATATTTGCATTCATATTTAAAAAATGACTTCTAGAAACAATAGATGGTCTATTTGCAATGAAAACTATTTTCATTGATACATATAAACTAACATTGTTTATTAATATATTGGCCACTGATAAATACAGTGGCTTTTTTTATGATTTAAATAACAAAAGTGAATAAATTATATAAATTAATCAAACCCTGGCTTTTGCCTTTTGGAATAGCACTTTTGCTTTTGCTACTCAATATTGTCATAAGGACATTGGAACCCAAAATTTTACAAGCAACAATCGAAATATTACAATATGGCAAAATCAATGCGTCTGACCGCTTTTTAATCGCTATAAAAAACATACTAATAATAATTGATTCAAATACAATTCAAAGTAAAATTCTATTATTAGGACTTCTTTTTATTTGTTTAGCCGCTATGAGAAGCTCATTAGGACTATTGAGCAAATCCATATCTATTAATGCGTCTGAACAAGCGATGTATAAATTGCGAACCGATTTATTTTATCATATTCAAAGACTGCCTGTAGGTGCATTTGAAAAAATAAATAAAGGGGAGCTGATACAGCGAAGTAGTGGCGATATGGAAACTATAAAAAACTTTTTATCCAATCAATCGGTAGAACTTTTTAGATTAATCGTAACCGCATCTTTTGCTATAATTATGCTTTTTATCATACATTGGAAATTTGCATTATTGAGCTTGATTCTTTCACCAATTATTCTCACGATATCTATATTTTTCTTTAAATATGAAAGTAAAGTATGGGAAGCACATGAGGAAGAAGCAGACAAGCTCACTAATATTGTCCAAGAAAACCTCAATGGACTTAAAACCATTCAAGCATACTGGAAACAAGATTTTGAAATAAAAAAATTTGAAATACAAAATAAACGAAAATATCAAGCAGGTATGAAAAATGCTCTTCTTCATACATTTTATTGGCCTACGATGGATTTTTTATCACTAACACAAACTTTACTTATCATATGCATTGGTGGATATTATGTATATGTAGGAGATATGCGAATATCAGAATTAGCTACTTGCTACTCCTATGCAGGTATGATTTCTTGGCCACTCAAAATGATTGGAAGAGTATTGGGGCAAATGGGAATGGCCTTTGTAGCGATAGATAGAATTGAGGAAATATTCAATGAACCAAAAGAAATATTAAAAGGCCGAAAGGACGTATCTATTCATGACACAATTTATTTTGATAATATTGATTTCATATACCCAAATGATAATAAAGTAATTTTGAACAAAATTCATTTTGAAGTAAAACAAGGAGAAAAAATTGCATTAATGGGGACTTCAGGAAGTGGAAAAACAACATTAATGAAATTATTGCTGCGTCTTTATGAACCTTCTAATGGGCAAATCCGAATAGGAGATACCTCATTGGCTAATATACACCAGCAATATTTGAGAAGTAAAATAGGATTTGTAACACAACAACCTTATTTATTTTCGATGGATATAAAAAACAACTTGCGATATGCAAATGAAAATAGAGAAGAAACCGAATTAAGAGAATTACTACATATATCTGGTTTTAGAAATATAACAGAAATATTTCCCAATGAATTAAATACCGAAGTAGGAGAGAAGGGCGTAAGCCTATCGGGGGGTCAAAAGCAGCGGTTATCTTTGGCT
>JBIPMU010000178.1:0-3790 GCA_044377205.1 Chitinophagales bacterium
TGGATAATCCAATTCAATTCATAAAGATTGATGTAGAAGGATACGAAATAGAAGTACTGAAAGGAGCCGAACAAATCATCAAAAAATATACTCCTGTAATGGTTATAGAACTTAATGACTTGAATCTAAAAAGACAAAATAGTTCGGCAAAAGAATTGGTTTCATATGTCAAAGAATTAGGCTATAAGAATATAATAAATCTTAAAACAATGGAGGTAATTGATTTCCCGAAATTGGATAATTGTTCTATGGACATTTTATGTAAACTATCATGAGCTCAGCTAAACCTATAATCTCTATAATCGTCCCTACATACAATAGAGGGCATTTGATTGAAAAAACTATATTGAGTTTATTGTCCCAAACAGACAATCGCTATGAAATAATAATAGTAGATGACGGGAGTACTGATGATACAGAATTCATTGTAGAAAAATATCTTTCAGACAAACTGTTTTATTTCAAAAAAGAAAATGCCGAACGAGCCGCCGCTCGAAATTTTGGCGCTCAAAAAGCTCGTGGACAATATATTAATTGGTTTGATTCTGATGATTTAGCATTGGATAATCATATTTCCACTGCAATTTCTACCATAGAGACACAAGGAGAAGTCGCTTGGTTTCATTTAAATTATTCTTTAATTTATTCATCGGGACAGATAATTAGTAGTGGTGGTTCAATAGCTGATGCTAAAAAATCCTTGATAAAAGGAAATATTTTTAGTTGTAATGGTGTATTCGTAAAAAAAGAAATAGCTATTAAAAATTCTTTTAATGAAGATCGCGCATTATCAGCAAGTGAAGATTATGAGTTATGGTTAAGATTGATTTCTCAGTTTTCTTGTATATGTATTGATGACATTACTTCTTTTATAGTTCAGCATGATGAGCGAAGTGTATTAATGTCAGATCCACAAAAATTGATTTCTCGTTTTGAAAAATTTATCCAATATACAACTTCAAATGAAAGGATATCTGATTTTTTGGGCGAATTTCTATGTTATTTTATAATGAAGAATTACTTGATATTAGCGGTAGATTTAGCGGTAAATGGGTATAAAAAAGAAGCTTTTCACTATTTGAAATTATCTTTTAAATCTTCTAAAAAACTTTTTTTAGAACGTACTTTTTATGCTACAATTAAGCATATATTGCTTTAAAGCAGGATTTTTTTTAGACTTTTTTAATAATTACTTTTTGGTTTAAAATGAATTTAGAAAAATTTATTGATAAAATATTATATTTGCAACTTTCCAAACCTAACAAATATTTATTTTGCATTTTAATAAAATAGAGACAGCCCGCATGCATAAATACTTTTTTTATTTTATTTTTATTCTGCTAATCTTCTTGGCAGGACTTAATTTTTATTCTAAATTTTTGGTAAAGCCTACGCCTTCTCGTATCGAAAATTTGGAGGAAGAATTTGATGCTAACTTATATAAACTTAATACGCTATCAAATGTAATACAATTTGTAGACAATCAATATGGGAGTAATAAGATAGATGTGGATGATTCGCTTGTTTATGCCAATTTAATTGCAAGAACACTTCGTATGCGTTTTTATCATGGCTGGAGCCAATATGGATTCAAAGATAATTGGGTATTGTATTTATTGAGCCCTATACATGAACATTCGTTGGGTATTGTTGATCCCAATGATATACTCAAATATCCCGAAGCCTTATGTAGTCAGCAAGCTATGGTAGGGATGATGGCACTTCGTAGTAGAGGTTTTACGTTTCGCAAAGTGGGCTTCTATGACCCAAAATATGGCAATGGACATTTTACGTATGAAATTAAACTGAAAGATGGCTGGCATTTTTATGACATAGATATGGAACTCAATCTCCATGTTATTGAGTCAAACAATAGGCCTTCTATTGACTCTTTGGCTACAAATACTAAAATGCGAAGAGCTGCTTATTCTTCAGAAACAACGAAAATAAAAGATGAATTAATTCCAAAATACAACAATAATCATCCACTAAATGTATTTCCCGCTAAGAATATGTTGGCTTTTCACCGTGTTACTCTATTTCTTAGCTTTACGCTATGGTTTTGGGTTGGTTTGTTTTTTGGCTTACATCGGTTAATTAGAAAATAAAAATTATATCTCTAATTTTCATTAATCACCTTAAGATACTTATCTTTATTAGCATCTATAGAATATTTTTCCACTACGGTTTTTCGACCCAATTTCCCAATTTCTTCTCGCAATTTCGGATTTTCTATCAATATAATGAGTTTTTTTAGCCATTCTTCTTCTGTGTCTGCCAAAAATCCATTTTCATTGTCTTGGATAATTTCTGTATTGACCCCTACTGGAGACATAATAGTAGGAATACCCAAAGCCATATATTGTATACCTTTAAAACCGCATTTACCTTTGCTCCATTCATCATTTGGCAACGGCATGATTCCTATGTCTATTTTGGACAAACTTTGAACTTCAGTTGATTCGCTCCATGCTATTCCTTTAATCTTTAGTGGAGGGTAGTTAAAATCAGGGTCACCCATTACCAAAAAATCAATTTTTTCACCAAATTTTTGTTTGATTTTTTCCAATATAGGTAATAGTAGCTCAAAGTGAGGAATTGTTGTATGGCTCCCACTCCATCCTATTACTACTCGGTCTTTATCATAGGATTTATCTATAGGGTTGTATTTATTAGTATCTACACAAGTAGGAATAATAGTAATATTACTATTGAAATGTGATGCATAATTCGCCAAATATTGATTGCCAGCAATGACACTATTGGCAAGTTTTATAAGGTTTTTGGTTTTATTTGGATTTTTCAAAAAAGCAAATCGTTTATTATTTTCTGAAATATTGGTTAGCCAAATAGAATCATCAAAGTCAAAGATGATAGGTGCTTTTTTTGATAATAAAAATTCAAAAAAAGTCGTCCCCATAAAGTAAGCTTCTCTTTGGATAAAAATTTTGTCAAATTTCTCTGAGGATAATACAATTTTTATTAATCTAAAAGTAGATTTTATAAAAATGATAATTTTATCCCACAAAGTTCCTTTGTAAAACCCCCTTTCGTCATCTTTGTTTATAATCCATTTTAGCGTACATTCATAACCATTGTTTTCTAGAAAAGGAATAAACTGCTCGTATCTAAAACGTTGCGATGGACTTCTTCTAGGGTATAATACGCCAAGAAATAAAATTTTTAAATTAGAATTCAGCACCATATTTATTGCAAATGTAGTTCATTTTCTAGAAAGAAATAAAAATAGTACTTTTTCAGTAATTGAGGTGTTTTTGTGACAAAGAATTGTTTAAACTTTTATCTTTTGGCAAGCTTCAATACTATGATACACTTTGAAATAGCTTTCTACACCTTTTTCCAAATCAAAATAATCAATAGCGCCCTTTCGGAGTATTTCCGGTTCAAAATTTTTCTTATCAAAATCTAAAATAGCCTGACAATATCCAGCCTCATTAAAATCTGAAACTAATACGCCTGAGTTGTAATTTTTTACGATAGTATCCGTGTCGCCTACGCCTGTATTACATATAATGGGAATACCCATAGCCATGATTTCGCCCTGTTTGGTGGGACTACTGCTCATTTTGGAATAAGTAGATCTTATAAAAAAGAGCGATACTTGACTAAGCGCTAGTAGTGCAGGAACTTCGTGTCTTTGTCCAGGTCTAATTATGATTTTATCGCTGATATTGCGTTCAGAAGCCGCTTTTTGAATTCGTTCGTGTTCGTCATGTGTTATGAAAAGAAGCTTTGAATTTGGATGAATTTGGAGCCAAATGAGAAAAAA
>JBIPMU010000242.1:0-2891 GCA_044377205.1 Chitinophagales bacterium
CATGTAGCTATGGATGCCAAAAATATTCCTCATACATTCAATCCCAATGGAAAAACTTTTGGAGCAATTTCTAAGTCTAATGAAAGTAAAAAATTAGAGATAGAAGTGTTTTCAGAAGATTGTAAAATATATCAAGGTGCGGTTTTGACAGGCATTCAAAAATTTGATAGCCCCGAATGGTTAAAGTTTCGCTTGCAAGTAATTGGCGAACGTGCTATTAATTCGGTGGTGGATTGTTCCAATTATATTATGCACGATATGGGTTATCCTACACATTGTTTTGATTATCAAAAAATTGCAAATGGATCTATTCAAGTTAAAAATTTGAATTCCAATGAAAATTTTGAATCATTAAACGACCAAAAATTAACTTTAACATCAGATGATATAGTAATTTCTGATAAAGAAAAAAGTCTATGTTTGGCGGGAATTATTGGCGGGAAAAATAGTTGTGTCAATCATGAAACCACTTCATTGATGTTAGAATGTGCTTTCTTTGAACCTATGCGTATTCGAAAAACATCTATGCGCTTGAATATAAAAACTGAATCTTCTTCAAAATTTGAGAAAAGTGTCAATCCTAATGCGGCACAATTTGTGATGGAGAAAATGCTTTCTATGTTGTCAGAAATAGCAGGTGTATCATTAGCTTCGGAGATTGTTTCAATTCAAAAAGGAGTATTTGAGCCCTATTCAGTTTCATTGACCAAAGCTCGATTGGACATGTATGCAGGCCGAAAAATGAATGAAGATGAAGTGTCAACTATCTTAAAGAATTTGGAGATAGATATTGAAGGATATGAAAATGAAACTTGGAGTCTGAAAGTACCTTTATTTAAATTTGATGTAAATAGAGAAGAAGATGTAATAGAAGAAGTTCTCCGAATTACAGGTTATGATGCGGTACCTTATCCAAAACATTTGAAAAGCAATATCATTTTTACTGATAAAATTTCACGCCATAAGTTGGAAGAACATATTGGAGCATTGTTACAAGGCGATGGATTCAATGAGATTATGACAAATTCTATTTCACAATCAAAATATTATGAAAATCCTATCATGCTTCTCAATTCCATGACAAGTGAATTGGATTGTATGCGAACGCATTTATTGCCAGGGTTCCTAGAAGTAGCTCAGTATAATATCAATCGTGATAGCAAAGATATTAAGTTTTATGAATTTGGAAATGTATATTTCAATTCACAAGCTTATGCTCAATCAAAGGTTCTAGGGATTTTGATTTCAGGAAATCATCAAGCATCTTCTTGGCTACAACCCAAAGGTGATTCGAGTTCTTATTTTCATATCAAATCGATTGTAGAATCTATTCTGTCTCGTTTTTTAGATAATTTAAAAATTGAGGATTTGGATATTTCATTTTTTAATTATTGCGCAAAGATAACTTATAAAAAGAATGAGATTGGTCAATTGGGTGAGGTGTCCAATGAAATGAAAAAATTATTTGATATCAAACAAGATTTATTTTTTGCTCAAATTAATATAGATGCTTTATACGAATTAGTTTCAAACAAAAAGATTACATACACAGAGATATCTAAGTTCCCAGTTGTAAAAAGAGATTTGGCATTGATTGTAGATGAGGATGTTGCTTTTTCAGCCTTGGAGCAAGTTTGTAAAAAAGAATTAAAAGAGGTTTTGCTGGATATGAGTCTATTTGACGTTTTTAAAGATGTGGCTTTTGAAGGAAAAAAACAATATGCGATTCGATTGAATATGCAAGATAAACATAAGACTATGGAAGATGCGGATATTGAAAAATATATAAAACAAGTATTAGAGTCATTAAAAAAAGAGGTAGGCGCTATTTTACGTTAAAAATTAATTATTATAGTATTTGATGAAAAAAAATTAAATTTGCGCTTTTTAATACGAATATAAATGAAGTTATATATACAAATTTTATTACTTTTTACAGTTCAAAATGTTTTTTCCCAGTTAAATTTTGGGGAATTTAATACTCCGTTTGCAGGAGTTCATGGACTTAAATACAATCCTGCCGAAATAGTAGATAGTAGATATAAATTTCATGCAACTTTGTTTGGTATAGGTTTAAATGCTAATAATAATTTTGTAGGCGCAAGTAATGAATTAGTATCGATGACACCTCCTAATATTGTAGATTCAAATAGAAGAATCTATTTGCCACAAACCCTTGATGGGAGTAGAAAAAGTGCGTATGCTACATTAGATGTACCCACTATTAGCTTGATGTATAATTTTAACCAAAAACACTCTATTGCTCTTTCTACAGGTGTTAAAACTTTTTTTACAGTTAATAATTTATCTGAATTATTGGCTCGATTTGCATATGATTCTAAAGATACAGCTACTTGGAGGCCTTCTGACAATTCTGGTTTTGGGGCCAATGGAACCGCATGGGCTTATATAGGGCTTACTTATGGAAGAGAATTGATCAATAAAAAGAAGAATTATTTAAAAGCAGCTATTACGTTAAAGGCAAATTTTGGATTATTGAACAATACTTTCCAATCCGATAACTTATATGTGGATGTATTTAATAGAGATTTTGCTCGAAAAGCCAATGGAACAATGAATACCTATTATTCAAATGCTTTTTATTCTGACAATAAGTTTCAAACGCCCTCTTTTGGGTTTAATAATATAGGATTTGGTGCTGATATAGGCTTTATATATGAAAAAAGAGATGGAAGAGACTATACTTATGAGATGGATTGTAAATCAGATAATTTAAGAAATGATTTAAATAAATATAAATATAGAATTGGTATAAGTGTTGTAGATTTTGGTCAAGTAGCTTTTAATAGTTCTATACCTTTATCATCTATTACATTTGATAGTGCTTTGTTTAATACGGAAAGATTCAAAAGATTTCAAAAACCATATGA
>JBIPMU010000179.1:0-3740 GCA_044377205.1 Chitinophagales bacterium
GAGCGGAGGAGAAAAACAACGTTTGAGTATATCCCGAGTAGCCTATCGAAATCCCGAGATAATTCTTTTGGATGAAGCCACATCCGCACTTGATAGCAAAAATGAACAGGAAGTTCAGCGTGCGTTAAAAAATTTGTTAGCAGATAAAACTAGTATTATTATTGCACACAGGCTGAGTACCATTAAAGAAGTAGATTGTATTTTGGTAATGCAAGGTGGTAAAATAGTGGAGATAGGAACTCATAATGAGCTTATAGCTAAAAATGGTGTTTATACAGAAATGGTGATGCTACAAAATTTAAAATAAAATTCTATTCTTCCTCAGCTTGTTTATGGGAAGTTTCTGCTTCTTTTTAGATATTTCAGCTACTGGTGTATTTTAATCAATATGTTTTTTTTCATTTTTAATCACCACTTTTACTTCTTTTTTATCAGATTCTGATGATTTTTCCTTAGTTGAAGATAATTTTTGTTGTAATTTATCTAATGTAGCTTGAATATCAGCTAGTTTTGCTTCTTTAGATTCAATCTTGTCTTTTAATACATTGATTTTTGCTTCACGTAATTGTTCTTCTAGACGAGTATTACTTGTGCTTAATTTTTTTCTATTAAACTCCAAATCTTTCAAATCTATTTCTAAAGATTTTCGCATTTTATCGGCTACTTGACTCAATCCATCTACTCTATTTTTAACCCCTCCACCTAAAACTTCATCACGTTTTGTTTTGATACTTTCAAAACAAAACTGAATTTCATCAAATAATTGATTTTTTACATCACGTTTTACATCTATAGATCGCAGTCCATTTTGTATTTCTTTTAACTCATCCATCAACGATTTGAAATGAACATCTTTTGCATCTATTTTTGATTTGATAAGTGCTATTGCCTCAAAAATTTCAGTTTTTACTTTATCTGAAACGGCATCTTTTTCCTTAATCATATTCTCTTTCAAGACTTTCAAATGATCAAAAACCTGATTAATTTCTTCTTTGATACCATTTAATTTATCTTGGCTTATTTCTCTTTCTTTTCGGTATTCTAATACTTTTTCCCAGAAAGATTTTGTCTCTTCAAAAAGTTCGCTACTATATGATTTCAATTCTGAAGCTTTGCGTTTTATTTCTTCCATTTCAATTATAAACTGAGAAAACAATTTGGTACTCAATAATAAATAAGACCATTCATTTTGCAATTGTCTAATGGTTCCCGTCTTACCTTCTATTTTGATGTTTTCTGGCAAAATTGATTCATCAGTAAAATTTCTAATTGTTTTAAAAGTCTCTGTTGGGAAAACTATTTCTCCTCCTTCAACCCAATTTTTAAGAATTAAATCGGTTACTTCCGAAGTTATATCGGAGCTATTTACAATTTGTATATCTACATTAAAATTATCGGTATTAAGTTCAAGAGTCACTAATATCTTCTCTTCTTTTTCATTTAAGGCCCAAGTAGCAAATCTATTTTTAATCATAATTTTATGATATAATTTCTAAATATTTTTAATTAATTTTTACAATCCAATTGAATTTATCTTCTGCTTTGCCTTCTTTGATATCTTCCAATGCTCTTTTAAGCATTTTGCTCTCTTTTCGTGGCATCCAGCTCAAATCATACGATGTATCTTGATATACAAAACCATCAATATCTTGAACCACAGCAGCTGTTCCTGCGCCAAACATATCGTTCAATCTTTTTTCAGTTACTGCTTTTAAAAATTCATCTACAGATATTTTTCTTTCTTCAACTTTTATATTAAAATCGTTTGCTAAAGCAATTAAGGATTCTCTTGTAACACCATTTAAAATAGTTCCTTCATCCAATGCAGGCGTAATTAATACATTATCAATTACGAAGAAAATATTCATTGTACCAATTTCTTGAAAATATTTATGTTCCTTTCCATCGGTCCACAAAATTTGAGCACACCCTTTTTTCTTAGCATCCAAAACAGGGTTTAGAGTAGCAGCATAATTTCCAGAAAATTTAGCTTCACCGGTTCCACCTGGAAATGCTCTTACATATTTGTCTTGAATCCATACTTTTACGGCTTCGGAGTAATATACTCCAGCTGGACCTAAAATAACCATATAACGATACGTATCACCAACTCTTACCCCCAAAATTGGATCCGTAGCAAATAGGAAAGGACGAATATATAAACTTGCATTTTCAACTCCCTTAGGTATCCATTCCTTATCTATTTCAATCAATTTTTGAATGGATTGAAAAAATAAATCTTTTGGCACTTCTGGCATAGCTAGCCTTTCAGCCGATTTAGAAAATCGCTCTGCATTCTTATCAGGTCTAAATAGTAAGATATCATTATTTGGTGAAAGTTCTGCTTTCAATCCTTCAAAAATACTTTGGGCATAATGAAGCACAAAAGATGCTGGGTGCAATTCTATATTACCAAATGGAACAATTCTACAATCCTGCCATTTGCCATCATAATAGTCAGCAATGAACATATGATCTGTAAAATCTTTTCCAAAAGCTAGATTATTAAAATCTGTTTTTTTGATTCTACTTTCCAAACTTTTTGTAACTTTGATGTCCCAATTCATTATAATATGCTTTTAATTAATAATATTCCAATATACAATAGTCCTACTATCAAAGTAAAATCGGTAGATGGTGAGTCAAAAACGCAAACCGACACCTTGGATTCGTCTGGCAATATGTATTCAAAGCTATGTTGTTTTTTGTCAACATCAAGCCCTATAACAGAGAGCAAAGATTACAAAATACTAACCAAAGTATTTGAAAAATTGAGCGCAAAGATAGAAAATAATTTTATAATAAATATTAAAAGTTTAGAATCAAAAGATTACAATGAATTTGCATCAAAATATGATTTTTCGCATTTTGTATTCTTTGGAAATGATACCGTTTTATCCAATTTACCTACCAATTTAATAATGAATAAATCTAGTTTTGAGCAAGATGTATCGCTACTTTTAAGTGAAAATCTTGTTCATGTAACAGAAGCAAAAGATATAAAGGTAAAAGAGCAAGCATGGGAAGCTATTAAATTATTTTATAAAAGTATCATTTAAAATATGAAAAAAGATATAGAAACAATTGAGGATATATCATTATTTGTTAATAAATTTTACGATAAACTTTTAGCCGATAATTCTATAAATCATCATTTTAATAGTTTAGAAATCAAATCACATTTACAAGTGATTATAGATTTTTGGTCTACCATTCTTCTTGGCACACAAATTTATAAAAACAATACTATTCAAGCACACAAGCACTTGGAGCTGAAAAAAGAAGATTTTGGGATATGGATAAATCATTTTAACACCACGCTGGATGAATACTTTGAAGGTGACAAAGCAAATGAAGCCAAATCAAGAGCTAAAACGATTGGATTAACCATGAGATATAAGCTATTAGGAGAATAATAATTTACTGCTATTAAATAAGCTTAAATATTTAATAAAATATAAAATATCAGCATTTATAAATCGCTAAATATCTTGTATTTTTTCTTCATGATCTATTACACCACCTGAAATTACATATTTCATTAAATCTCCTACTTTATTTGATTCTAAGTTTTGTATCATAGTTCTTTTAATAAAAAGCAACTCGCCTGTAAATGCATATGAAAAGGGAAAATAAACAGCCACTAGATCCATTGAAGTAAAAGAAGATAAGTCTTCATTGGTAATAAATCCAATACGATATACGCCATTGGTTACTTCTACAATGACAGGTTTTTCAAA
>JBIPMU010000008.1:0-13325 GCA_044377205.1 Chitinophagales bacterium
TGAGTCTTACAGATGATAATTGCAACGAAGTAGAGGTAAACTCTGTAATTGATCATGGATTTTGGACATTGGAAAATCCAGCAAAAGATATTAAAAAATTTGCGCTTTTGCTCAAAGCAAACGCTATAATTGATAAAAGATCCGAACTAGGTGATGCTTATACGATTGTAAAAAAAGATCACAATGCCTCTTCTAGCACCTACAAATTATTAGGAATTGATCAAAATAATTGTTTAGGATATCCTTCAGACGTAACATTTCCAGTAATTAAAGAAGTAGCTAGAACTAATTATACTTCCTTTTCAGATTTTGCAATTGCTCCAATTGTTAAAGTACTAAACGAATTCCCTAACTTAATTTCGCCAAATGGAGATGGGAAAAATGATAATTTTGTAATTCCTGAATCTTATATTGCTAAATATCCAAATTTAAAAGTAGCTATCTATAATCGTTGGGGAAATATTGTATGGAGAAGTGAGAGCCCATACAAAAATAATTGGAATGGCATACATCAAATAAATAATGAGCCGCTTCCTGATGGAGTATACTACTATATCTTTGAATTGGACAAAGAGTTTGCTAAAACTAAAACTGGATTTATTCAAATCCTTAGAGATTAATTTTTTTGTATAAAATTTTACAAGCCGTTTCGTTTTTACCGAAACGGCTTTTTTGTTTTATATTTGCAAAAGTAAATATTGATATAATGAAAAAATTTGGTGGATTTATAATCTTTTTATGGATTGCTGTATCTTGTAATTTTCTTGAGTTAAAAGAGAATTCAAATTCACAAATAAAATTTAATAGGTTTGACAAACAACTTCTTTTATTTAATGAAAAGCAATTTGACGTTTCAGATGCTAAAATGAAAAATAATTATGGAGATATTTATAGTTTCTATATAGAAGATTTACTTGGTATTGGCCAAACCAAAAATCCTGATAGTTTGCATTATTATAAAGAATTCTTCCCTCAATTTTTCAAAGGAGAATATACGTCTATGATGGATACTATTAAAAATAGATTAGATAACGAAATACCCAAAGCTGAAAAATTATTAAGTACGTCTTATAAAATTTTAGAAAAAGAATTTCCAAAGAAAAAAACGACTAAATTATACAGCTTTTTTATTTCTCCAAATGGCGCAAATCCATCTCCTGCATTTAGCTATTCAGATAGTGTCATTGGAATTAATTTATTTAATTATTTAGGAAAAGATTTTGAATTCTACAAAGGTATTTTTGAGGGCTATAACTACATGATTGAATGGAATCAACCGAGCTATATTCCCCGAAATGTTATGTTGGTAGAATATTCGCTTCTCAATACGAATACTTCACTATACAATGAAGTAATATACAACATGATAGAAGAAGGTAAAAAAATGTATTTTTTGGATAAAGTATGTGAAAGTATGCCCGATGAAACGAAAATAGGATATTCAAAAAAACAATTGGAATGGTGTCGTGAAAATGAATATAATATTTGGACTTTCTTTATAGAAAACAAACTCTTGTACAGTATAGATATTATGGACGTAAAACGGTATACCGAAGAAGGTCCTACCACTCCTGGTATGTCTGGCGAAAGTCCCGGGAAAGTAGGTGCATTTATAGGGTGGCAAATTGTCCGAAAATTTATGGACAAAAAGAACATAACTCTTCAAGAGATGATGATTTATTCCCCAAAAGAAATTTTTAAAATAGCCAACTATAAACCTAATAAATAGTGTCTATTTTTTTAGAATAAATCCTTTTTATCTTCAAAACATTTTCATTTTAACTCCTTATATTTTTGCATCTTTGTAGATTAATATCAATGGCAAGACTATGACTAATAATGAAATGCAATCTTTCTTTGACAAAAATAAAGGCTCAAAAGTCTTTGGGTTTGTTTTGCTTGCCATCTCTCTTCTATTATTTTTTAGTATTTTTTCTTATATTATATATTTCCGAAGCGATCAAAGTCTAGCAATTGGTGGCTGGGCTGAAATAAAAAAAATAGATTATTACAAAACTCAAAATTGGATAAACAAAATTGGATTGTTTTTTGGGTATTTTTTTGTAGATGGGCTGTATGGCATTTTTTCTTTTTTGGTTCCTTATTTTTTATTTTTAATAAGTATAAACTATATTTTTCAAAGAAAAATTTTTTCTATTTTAAAAAATTTAGGGTCTATACTTTTGACTCTTTTATTTGGATGTAGTTTTACATCACTTCTTCAAATTCATCTACTCAAATTTATCAATATTCCACTTGGCGGAGGATTTGGGAATTTAATTGCTGGAAAAGCAGGTCTTTTTTACCCCAACATAGGTTTTATAGGAGTTTTTATTATTCTTAGTATTTTTTTATGGTTGGCGATTACGGTTTTTTATAATTTTGATATCAATACTTTTGAATTATCTAATATCTTTAATAAATCTTCGAAACAAGAAAATATTGAAAATTATTCGCAGGTAGACAACAAAGACGAATCTCAAAAGCACTATGATACATTGTTTGAGATGGACAATATAGATGTAACCATTGTAGATGATGCAACAGAAAAAATCAAAACACAACAAGGCGTTCATTTTGACATTGTAGACGATGAAATTGATGAGCCCATTCCAGAGATAAATATAATTACTCCTAAAGTTGAATTAGATTTTGACTTTAAGGAAAAAGAACCTGAAAGCTCAGTAAATTTGGAGGATGACACCCCTTTTGAAGTTGCTGAAATAAAAGAAGAACAAACGGTAGAAAATGTTGATGCTTTGACGCAAGAACGATTTGAGAATTTGCCTCCATATGATCCTCGCAAAGAACTTTCTTTATATCAATTTCCTAGTATAGAACTTATGGAAAATCACGGAAGTGGAAAGGCAATTGTAGACAAAGAACAATTGGAACAAAATAAAAATCAAATTATTAAAACACTTAATGACTTTAATATTACTATTACAAGTATTAGAGCTACTGTTGGGCCAACTGTTACACTATATGAGATTACGCCATCGGCGGGAGTTCGTATTTCAAAAATTAAAAATCTTGAAGATGATATCGCATTGGCACTTGCAGCTCTTGGCATTCGTATTATAGCTCCTATTCCAGGCAAAGGAACTATTGGGATTGAAGTTCCAAATATTCATAAACAAATTGTGAGTATGAAATCGGTAATTCAATCTGAAAAATTTCAATCCTCTACGATGGAATTACCATTAGCTTTGGGGAAAAACATTTCCAATGAAGTGTTTATAACCGATTTGGCTAAAATGCCGCATTTATTAATGGCTGGAGCTACGGGTAAAGGAAAATCTGTAGGGATTAACTCTATTCTTATATCCTTATTATATAAAAAGCATCCCTCCGAACTTAAATTTGTATTAGTAGATCCCAAAAAAGTAGAGTTGAGTATTTATGCTACTATTGAAAAACATTATTTAGCTAAATTGCCAAATGAAGAAGATGCCATTATTACAGATGTTCGAAAAGTTGTCAATACATTGAACTCATTATGTATAGAAATGGATGATCGATATGATTTGCTCAAAAAAGCACAAGTTCGAAATATCAAAGAATACAATGAAAAATTTATTGCTAGAAAACTCAATCCATTAAATGGTCATAAATTTTTACCTTATTTCGTATTAATTATTGATGAATTTGCTGATTTAATTATGACAGCTGGCAAAGAAGTTGAATTGCCTATTGCCAGATTAGCACAGCTTGCAAGAGCCATAGGGATCCATCTCATTGTAGCCACACAGCGTCCCTCTGTAAATGTAATTACAGGATTGATCAAAGCAAACTTCCCTGCAAGAATATCTTTTGCAGTATCTTCCTCTATAGATAGTAAAACTATTTTGGACACCAAAGGCGCGGAACAATTAATTGGTCAAGGGGATATGCTTTTGAGCATAGGAAGCGAACTAATTCGTCTTCAATGCGCATTTATAGATACTCCCGAAGTAGATCGAATTGGTAAATTTATAAATAAGCAACAAGGATATGGTGGAGCTTATGATTTACCTGAATATTATGGTGAAGAAGAAACGCCTCAAATATCTTTTGATAAAAAAGATCTGGACGAACTATTTATAGAGGCGGCTAGAGAAATTGTATTGAGTCAAATGGGTTCTATTTCATTAATTCAACGCAAATTAAGTCTTGGACATAATCGAGCAGGTAGAATCATAGACCAATTAGAAGCTTTTGGCGTAGTAGGTCCAAACAAGGGAAGTAAACCTCGCGAAGTCTATTTCAAATCTCTAGATGAATTAGAACGTCATCTAGAGACCTTAAGATAATTCAATTTTTTTAGGTAGAAACCTAGTTATGATTCATTATTGAATACATTATGTATGTAAATTATTAAATAATTAGGTAGAATTAATAAAAAACATATTAACTTTGTATTAGGTTTTCATAGTTGTACGCAAGTACAATTGTGTTAGTTTTGTTTTCATAGTATTCGGCCCTATACATTCCCCTGTATAGGGCCGTTTTCTTTTTTATAATAAATCTATCTTAATTTCATATATACCTTTATTGAAATTGATATTTTCTCTTGACATTAATAAAAAAAATATTAACTTTGCATTAGGTTTTCATAGTTGTACGCAAGTACAGTTGTGTTAGTTTTGTTTTCATAGTATTCGGCCCTAAGCATTCCCATGTTTAGGGCCGTTTCTTTTTTATAAAAAAGGATAATAAATTGTGGATTCAATTCTTAAAAAGAGGGGGCAAAAACTTTGTAACTATACAGACGTAATTTCTAATCAGATCGATATCCTTGAAATTTTAATCTAAAATTTACTTAACACCAATCAAATTGTATATCAAAGTCTGTAATTTGACTCTATAATTTCCCGAAATCATTTTCTTATTTTCTGAATCGGGATAGACTCTATTTGATAAAAATACAAAAACAATTTCATGGTCTGGATCGGCCCATGCGCAAGTACCGGTAAATCCTGTATGACCAAATGTATTAGATGAGCATAATGAAGATGTAGGACCGTCTTTTTCGGGTTTGTCAAATCCAAGTCCTCTTCGTGAAGATTCGCTTTGCTGTGAAGTAAATTGTTTCACCGTCAATTCATTAAAATATTTTTTCCAATTCAAAGTTCCGTAGTTCATTAGCATTTGCATTATCTCGGCTACATCTTTAGCTCTTCCAAATAATCCTGCATGTCCAGCTACACCACCATATAAAGAGGCTCCTTGATCATGTACGTACCCATGAATCAATTGTTTTCTAAATGAAATATCATATTCTGTTGGCGCTATATTTTGAAGTGAAACCGATTTGTATGGGTTAAATATAAGCTTCAAATTCATTGGCTTAAAAAAAGATTCATATACAAATTTTTCCAATGACGTTTTGGAAAGAGATTCTATTATTTTTTGCATGGTATACATACTCAAGTCAGAATATTTATATTTCCCTACTCCAGACAACTTTGAATGCGACATTTCATACCACATCGTATCTTTAAAATCTTCACGCACATAAAGATTTTCAGCTACTTTCACATTAAACTTCCCTTCTGGAACCATACTAAAATATTGAAAATAATTTTCAGTATTGAATCGCTGATGAAATGGAATAAATGGTGTAAATCCAGCAGAATGGGTCATTAATTGACTAATATAAATATTTGAAATAGTAGCAGTACTGTCTAATGTAAGATAATCTTTTACTTGCCCATAGATACGCAACAGACCTAAATCTTTTAACCTCATAGCAGCTAATGTTGTAGATAAAATCTTTGTTAACGATGCCAAATCATAAATATCTTCCTTTGACACTTTCTTCGCATCTGTAGCATAGGTATGAGAGCCATATGCTTTATTCAAAATCTCTTTGCCTTTGTGATATACTACCAGTTGACAGCCTGGTGTAGCACCATTTGCAATAAGATCCTCACAGAAAAAATCTACCTTTTCTATTTTTTCTTTTGAAAGCGTGACTGAAGATAATTCTTCTTCAGATAAAATTTCGAACGAATTGATTTTTTGTTTTTCATCAATTATATTTCCTTCTTTAAATTTTCCAACAGATACAGGCAATTTCCCTATAGGATCCCATCTATTATTCAAAAAATTATAAATACTGGTATGTGTAAAAACATTGTCTTCATATGCTACCAGAACATTCTTTGCATTTTGGAAATAAATAAGTCCATAAGGATTTCCCATCCATATATTTAAGACATTTGGGAATGAATTGATTTGTGAAATAAAATTTGTAACCGATACATTCAGCCCAAAGTTTTTATTTGCATGCTGAGATAAATCGTTATAAGCCACTAAGATATTATCATATCCTGATAATATATCATAAATTCTATACATTTCATTGATATCAGGATTTTTTGAGAGAGAAACCACTTGATAATTGGACATATTCATGGCCCAATTTCGTAGATAATTATCATTTAAACTCCCCACGGTTATCAATAAATTTTTTGAAGTAGGGTTTTGCAATCGTTTTACAAAATCTTTATTTTCTGACAAATAAGTCAAAGAATGATCATATAATTTTTGGCAAAACTGAAAATGTTCGTGATTGCTGGGTGTATTTACGTAATAATAATTTGGCTGAAATGAAAAATCACAATTTGCAATTAACTTGCTTTTAAATAGCAAAACTCTATACACTCTTTTATGAAAATCTTCAAAATTCTCTTCATCCATTGATATATATTCTTCAATTTTGGTCAATGCTATTGGCATATTTTCAGAAAAAACCAAAATATCCATCCCTGCTTTATATCCCTCTAATTCTATATCGCCTGGTTCAAATTTTGTTTTCGCTCCTTTCATATTGAGGGCATCTGAAAATACAAGCCCTTTGAATCCAAGCTTATTTCTAAGTAAATTGGTAGAAATTTCCCATGACAAAGAGGCTGCTCTTTCCGAAGAATCCAACGCAGGTACATTGAGATGTCCAACCATTGCACTCCAAATATTTTTCTTTATCAATTCTCTAAAAGGATACAATTCCAAATCCTCTAATACATTTTTAGGTTTATTAATTGTAGGTAAATCTTTGTGACTATCCTTATCAGTATCACCGTGTCCAGGAAAATGCTTTAAATTAGCCATTACACCTTCGCTTTGCATTCCCAAGGCATATTTTTCTGCTTTGGCAGTTACATTAAATTTATTTTCTCCAAATGAACGGTAATTTATAACTGGATTTCGGGGATTGACATTAACATCTACATCGGGTGCAAAATTGATTTGAAGCCCCATACTTCGACATTCTTTACCAATATTTTTGCCCATTTGGTATATCAAATTATTATCTTGAATAGCCCCTAAGGTTAGCTGATAGGGATATTTCAAGGCATTTTTTATTCGCATATTTATACCCCATTCTCCGTCTATAGACATCATCATGGGCACCTTTGACATTTTTTGAAACTCTTGTATCCAGTCTACTCCTACTTGATATTCGCCTTTCATAAAAATAGCACCTCCAAGATTATACTGCACTATCGCATCTATAATTTCTTGTTTTCGTTTCAAATGTGAATAATCAGGATGAATATCTAGCATAAAAAGCTGCCCAATTTTTTCTCGTAAGGTCATTTGTTGCATAACACTATCGGCCCAAGTAGAATCTACTTTTGAAAACGAAATATTTTGAGAAAACAAAACGCCTTCTACTCCAAATAGATAAAAAATTAATACGGCAAATTTAACAACAAATTTCATTCAAAGAAAATTTTACTTCCTTATTAAAAATAAGAAAATTATGATAAATGTACAAATCTAGTCAATTTTGCGATATATTACAATTTATAAATCCACAATAGATTTTTATTGACTAATAAAAAAAACATTATTTTTGCTAATAATGACACTATCCTTTGGAAATTATTCAATAAAAATTCAAACCATAGACAATATTTGTCGGGTATATGATATTGTACGAAACAAATGGATTATCCTTACACCCGAAGAGCAAGTAAGACAGTTGTGGCTTCACTTTCTCGTTCACGATTGCAATATTACACCCACTCGTATAGCCGTGGAAAAACTTTTTAAAGTCAATACAAAAAACAAGCGTTTTGACATATGTGTTTTTGACCTAGATGCCAAACCATACCTACTCATCGAATGTAAACAACCCAATGTAAAATTGGTGCAGCCCGCTCTAGATCAACTGGCTATCTATAATACACAATTGCTCGCCACAAGATTTGTAGCGAGCAATGGGATTTATCATATTGGCATTATTTCAAAAAACGAAAAACTATTTCAAGTCAATCGTTTTGAGGATTTATTGTAGTATTTTTAAACTACCCCTTGGTCTAGCATTGCATCGGCCACTTTTACGAAACCTGCAATATTTGCACCTTTTACATAATTAACTTCATCGCCTTCTTTTCCATATTTGATACAAGCAGCATGAATATTTTTCATAATATTGTGCAATCTTTCATCCACTTCTTCTCTAGTCCAAGACAAACGCAATGAATTTTGGCTCATTTCCAATCCACTCGTTGCTACTCCCCCTGCATTGGATGCTTTACCTGGTGCGTATAATACTTTTTTCTCAATAAAATAAGCAAATGCTTCTGGTGTACAAGGCATATTAGCTCCTTCTGCTACGGCTATTACGTTATTATTTACCAATGTTTTAGCATCATTTAAATCCAATTCATTTTGTGTAGCACAAGGTAATGCAATATCACATTTCACTTCCCAAGGACGAGCATTTGGGATAAATTTACCACCAAATTTTCCTACATATTCTTTAATTCTACCTCTCTTTACATTTTTGAGCTCCATAACCCAAGCCAATTTTTCTGCATCAATACCATTCTCATCATAGATTGTACCTTCGCTATCGCTCAATGTTATGACTTTTGCACATAATTGAGTTGCTTTTTCACAGGCATATTGAGCTACGTTCCCCGAACCTGAAATGGCTACCGTTTTTCCTTTGAAACTATCCTTTTTGGTTTTGAGCATTTCTTCGGTGAAATAAACACAACCATATCCTGTGGCTTCAGGTCTTATAAGACTTCCGCCCCAAGTAGCGCCTTTTCCTGTCAAGACCCCAGTAAATTCATTTCTCAATCTTTTGTATTGGCCATACATAAATCCTATTTCTCTTCCTCCAACCCCAATATCTCCAGCGGGAACATCGGTATCGGCTCCTATATGTTTGCTCAATTCGGTCATCATACTTTGACAAAAACGCATCACTTCATTATCCGATTTTCCTTTTGGGTCAAAATCAGAACCTCCTTTTCCTCCTCCCATTGGCAAGGTTGTCAACGAATTTTTGAAAACTTGCTCAAAAGCAAGAAATTTCAATATACTGAGATTAACCGTAGGATGAAAACGTAAACCGCCTTTATAAGGACCTATTGCTGAATTCATTTGTATTCTATATCCTCTATTTATTTGTACTTCGCCTTTGTCATCTACCCAAGGCACACGAAACATAATAATACGCTCTGGCTCTGCTATTCGTTCCAAGACCTTTGCTGTTTTATATTTTGGATTTTCTTCTATAAATGGAATCACCGTTTCGGCTACTTCTACTACCGCTTGAATAAATTCGGGTTCATTGGGATTTCTTTTCAAGACACTCGCAATAAACGCATCTATCTCTTTTTGATATTTTGACATATATTTTAATTTTTGGTTATCACAAAAGTAATAGATTTAATTTTCTAGCTAAAAAATAATTTACTTTAATTTTTTGAAAATATTTTATCTTTGGCAAATGCAATTTAAAGCCAAAGACATAGCCCAATTAATAGGCGGTGAAATTATAGGAAATGAGGATAATATGGTTTCTCGATTTTCAAAAATTGAAGAGGCACAAGCTGATAGTATATGTTTTTTTAGCAACGAAAAATATGCAAAATATTTGGAGCATACGCAAGCGTCCATCTTGCTTGTATCAAAGGATTTTTCATATAAAATTCCTGAAACCACCACGCTGATAAAAGTAGAAAATGCCTATGAAGCCACGGCTAAACTCTTGCATTTTTATCAATCTAATTTTCATAAGACAGGCATAGAAAATCCTAGTTTTATAGATGAAAAAGCACTGCTAGGCGAAAATATATACTTAGGCGCATTTTCTTATATCTCCGAAGGTGCACAGATAGGCGAAGGTGCCAAAATTTACCCAAATGTATTTATTGGTAAAAATGTAAAGATAGGCGAAAATACCATTATTTATTCGGGTGTAAACATCTACCACGAATGTGAAATAGGCAAAAACTGCATCATTCATTCAGGTGTAGTGATAGGAAGTGATGGATTTGGTTTTGCACCTACACTCGAAGGAAGTTTTTCAAAAATTCCTCAAGTTGGAAATGTAGTAGTAGAAGATTTTGTAGAAATAGGTGCAAATACTGTCATTGATCGCGCTACGATGGGAAGTACTCGTATTCAAAAAGGCACGAAACTAGACAACCTAATTCAAATAGCCCATAATGTTTCAATAGGACAAAACACCGTAGTAGCAGCGCAAGCTGGAATTTCGGGTAGTACCAAAATAGGAAATCAAGTGATGATTGGCGGACAAGCGGGTATAGTGGGTCATATAGAAATAGCTGATGGCAGCAAAATTAATGCACAAAGCGGTGTATCAAAAACACTGAAAGAAAAAGGTAGTGCCGTAACGGGTTCTCCAGCTTGGGATTATTCCAAAATGCTGAAGGCACAAGCACTTATTAAAAAATTACCCGAACTTTTTGAACGAATTTTGGATTTGGAGAAAAAGGTGAAATAATTTATTGCTTTCTTCTACTAAACCAATAAAACAAAGGGACTCCCAATAATACTATAAATATGCCAGGGTAGGTATATTGAGGTTTTTCTATCATAAGTATAGCCAAAATAATACTCGCCAAAACTATATACAAAATAGGCAAGAATGGATACAAAGGCACTTTGATAGGTCTAGGAGCGTCGGGCAATTTTCTTCGCAATACAAAAATTCCAAAAATGGTAAGGATATAAAATAAAATTACGACTCCCATAATATAATCTAGCAAATTGCCATATTGTCCTGAAATACAAAGCATACTCGCCCAAAAACATTGTCCCCAAAGGGCTACGGATGGTACCAATGCCTTATTGATTTTTTTAAATTTTTGAAAAAACATTCCTTCTTCCGCCATTTTATATGAAGTTCTTGCGCCCATAATAATGAGCCCATTATTGCATCCAAATGTTGAAACCATAATCAATATCGCTATTATTATAGTAAAGGTATTGCCCCCAATCAACGAAGCCGCTGCAGCTGCCACACGATCTTCAGAAGCAAATTGAATGCCTCGTTCCATAATAGTAGCTCCTGCTTCTATACCTTGCAATGGCAAAATACATAGATAAACGATATTAATAAGCAAATATAAAACGGTGACCAAAAGTGTTCCATAAATCAATCCTCTCGTCAATGTTTTTTCGGGATTCTTTACCTCGCCACCTATCATTGTTATATTATTCCAAGCATCGCTCGAAAACAATGTCCCCACTTGACACACACCCAATGCAATTAAAATCCCAAATGGTGTCAAAATATTCATCAATCCATTTTCACTTCCCTTGACTACTTGTTTTGCTTCAAAGATATTAGAAAAATTCACTTTAAAAATATCGGGATTGAATCCAAGCCACAACCCAAAAATTATAATAAGTATGAGTGCTATAATTTTGGTACTGCTAAAAAAATTCTGAACTATTTTGCCCAATTTCACACCTTTGGTATTGATATATGTTAGCAAAATGATACTCAAAATAGCGACCAATCGCTGTGAAGTTAGCTGAATAGATGTATTTCCCAAACTAAAAAACACAATATTATCACTGATTACATTAGGCAATAAAACACCAAAATATTTTGAAAAAGCTACAGCAACCGCAGCAATGGTTCCCGTTTGAATCACAGCAAAAAATGCCCATCCGTACAAAAATCCTATCAAGTTTCCATACGTTTTTTGAAGAAATACATATTGACCTCCTGTAGTGGGAAACATCCCCGCTAGCTCTGTATAACATACTGCACCTATCAATGTGAGTACTCCAGCCAAAAGCCAAGCGGCTAGAAGCCAGCCTGATGAACCTACTTGTCTTGCTACATCAGCACTTACAATAAAAATACCCGAACCTATCATAGAGCCCGCCACAAGCATTATTGCATCAAATAGTTTTATTTCTTTCTTAAGGTTAGCCATTTTTTAGGTTTAGAAAGACAAATATAATTTGTTTATCCAAATACAAAAAAAATTTATGATTAATGATAGGATTAAATTGGTCATTGAAAAAATTACAATCATCATATCTCAAAAGAATTTGCTTATGTAATTATTCTACAATACCTTTGTATATCTTAAAAAGTCCGTATGACCACTTTAAAAAATAGTTTACAAAATATTCAAACCGAAATTGATGCAAGTTTTTTATATAAATTGCTCGCTGATAATGAAGAAGATATTCACGTAGCAAATGTATTTAAGCAAATGAGTGAGATAGAGTATTCTCACGCATTGGCATTTTCTCAAAAAAATAATATAGCACCCCATTTACTTCCAAAACCTTCGATACGAGCAAAAATTCTAGCTCAAATTGGTCGTATATTTGGCTACGACTATTTGTTAGGCGTTTTATTAGATACCGAAAAGAGTATTTCCTCTTCGGTAATCAATGCTCGAAAAAAAACGAATACCCTCAGATCAATATCCGATACGGCGCACGTTACTATTTTGAAAAATATATTGGAAAATAATAAAAATGTCTCGGGTTCTAATTTGGCACGATTTGAAAAGAGACATCGTTCGGTTGGCGGAAATGCACTACGGGCAGCTGTTTTGGGAGGAAATGATGGATTGGTATCCAACTTTAGCTTAGTAATGGGTATTGCTGGAGCAGTGAGTGGGCAGCAAGAAGTATTGTTGACAGGATTGGCTGGTTTATTGGCAGGTGCATTGTCTATGGCTTTGGGAGAATGGATTTCAGTAAAAAGCTCACAAGAACTTTATGAAAATCAAATGCAATTAGAGATGGAAGAACTAGAAACCAATCCCGAAGGTGAGGAAAAGGAATTAGCCTTAATATATATTTCTAAAGGAATCCCAGAAGAGCAAGCAATGAAAATGGCTCATGAGATTATCTCAAACAAAGACCATGCTCATGAAATATTGATAAAAGAAGAATTGGGCATCAATCCTGAGGATTTGAAAGGATCCGCAATGGAAGCTGCTATCACTTCTTTTCTACTTTTTGCTATTGGGGCTATAATTCCAGTAATCCCATTTTTCTTTGCAGAAGGATCAAAGGCTATTCTTCTAAGTGCATTA
>JBIPMU010000180.1:0-3722 GCA_044377205.1 Chitinophagales bacterium
AGTTCTCTAAAAAAGATACTTTGAAATTGGCTATTAAATATACAGCCAACCCTGAACGAATCAAAAGTATAGGTGGGAAAGCGATATCTGCGGATAAAGGATTGTATTTCATCAATGTAGATGGCAGCAGAAAAAATGTTCCCACTCAATTGTGGACACAAGGTGAACCTGAAGCGAATTCAGGATGGTTTCCTACTTTTGATTATCCATCCGAAAAACATAGCCAAACGTTGAAAGTTACCTATGACAAAAAATATGTTTCGCTTTCTAATGGTGCTTTGGTAAGTTCAAAATTAAATGCAAACGGAACCAAAACCGACGTTTGGAATCAGAAAAAACCACATGCGGTATATCTTACTGCGCTAATTGTGGGAGATTTTAAAATCGTGAGCGATAAGTACAAAAATATTACGGTAAATTATTTGATGGAGCCACAATATGAAGAAATGGCACGTCCAATTTTTGGTCGTACGCCAGAGATGATCGAATTTTTCTCAAAAAAATTAGACTATCCATTTGCATGGGAAAAATACAGTCAAGTAATCGTTCATGACTATGTTTCAGGGGCTATGGAAAATACATCGGCTGTTACTTTTAATACTATGTTTCAAAAAGATAGACGTGAACTAATAGATGAAAATGATGACGAAACTGTAGCTCATGAGTTATTTCATCACTGGTTTGGCGATGTAGCTACCTGTGAAAGTTGGACGCATTTGACCTTGAACGAATCATTTGCCAATTATTCTGAATACTTATGGAATGAATACAAATATGGGCTAGATGAGGCTCAGGCTCAATGGCAAAAAGATATGGCGCCCTATTATCAAATGTCAAATTCAAAGAAAGAGCCTTTGATTCGTTATGATTATGAAAAACCAGATGATATGTTTGACGTAATTACATACAACAAAGGAGGAAAAATCCTTCACATGTTAAGAACACACATTGGCGATGAGGCGTTTTTCAAAACCATTTCGTTGTATTTGAAACGATTTGAATTTAAAACGGCTGAATATTCAAATTTGAGAATGATAGCCGAAGAGGTTACAGGGATTGATTTGACTTGGTTTTTCAATCAATGGTATCTAAAAGGAGGACATCCGGTAATTACAACAAGTTATAAAAAATCGGATAGCGGAATCTATTTGTTTGTAGGACAAAAACACAGTTTTGATTCAACATTTTTGTATAAACTTCCAATGAAGGTAGATATCTACACCGAGGGTGGAAAAATAACAAAAGATATTGAAGTAAATAAAAAACTGGATTCTTTTTTTGTAGCTACAAAATCAGCTATTTTAGCCGTAAATTTTGATGCAACAAAGACTTTAATTGCAAATAAAAACGAATCAAAAAAGACTACCGAATGGGTTTATTTATTGAAAAATGCACCTAATTATCTAGACCAAAGAGATGCCTTGGTAAAGATCAAAAGCCAAATGCATAAATCTGAAGTCTATGAAGCGGTGCTTCAATCATTGCGTTCGCCAAAACATAGAATTGTAGAACGCGCTATTTCATATTTTGACAAAGATCATTTAGATACCAGTGCTAGACTTGAAAATCAATTAGTGGAATTGACAAAAAATGGGGAAACAGGATCTGTAAGATCTGCTGCTTTAGGAGCTCTTGGCAATGCTAAATTAGCTAAAAAATATACCGATTTAGTTAAAAACTCATTGAATGACTCTTCGTATAAAGTAGAGTCGAAAGCGCTAAAATTATTGATGGATATTGATTCAAACGCAGCTATAGAACGTGCCCAAAAATCGGCACTATCAAAAAGCTCAGAATTACAGAATATTGCATTAGAAATGCTAGCAAACAAATCAGATTCATCTAGTTTTGATTTATTCAGAGAGGCTTCGGAAAATGCTACGGGGTATGCAAAGATTTCGGTTTATCCTAATTTTGGAAAATATGCGGCTTCGTTAAACGAATCTAGTTTTAACAAGGCGGTAGCTATTTTCAAAAAACTTAATGATAGCGAAGATGATTTTGATAAATTTTGTTTAAATGCCTCTTTCAATGCATTATTATCGGCTTTATCTAAGAAAGAAGATGCGATAAGTAAGAAAAGACATGCGGATATTACAGCATTGTATAAGTCCTTTAAAACCAATGATGACGAGGAAGAGGAAGAAAAATAATCATTGCTATACCAAAATCACTCATTACAAAATTATATTTTAGAGAAATAATATTTCTATTATTTTCGTATTTTTAATTGAAAAATATTGATTTAATGAAGAAAGACATCATTATTCCTCCTTCACTTGGTGTACATTTGGCTATAGTCAAAGGGGAAGACAATTTCTGGGATTTATACCTTTTGAATAAAAATCAAACAGCGCTTCGCAATATTATTATCAATTCAAATGCAAAGTCCGATACTAAGCAAACGGCTACATTGCGCTATTTCTTGGAAAAAATGGATGAATTTTCATATATAAAATTCGAAAGTGTCTTAGATGAGGTGGTAGAGCTGGATAACGGAATTTTGGTTACATATTTTATTGGAGCAGATATTTATGAAAAAGAATTTGGATTTACAAAAGAAATCCTTTTCGCCTTTCCGCCACAAGAGATTGATATGCTAAAGATGGTAGGGTATGAATTTTGTTAGAAATTTCAATGTATGGAATTTCATCAACTAAAAACTTTTTTAGATAAGCGATACGAAGAATACGCCAGAGAAGAGTTTATAGTCAAAGATCCTATTTCCATTCCCTATCGCTTTTCAAAAAAACAAGATATTGAAATTGCTGCATTTTTTGCCAGTATATTTGCTTGGGGACGAAGAGATATTATAATTACAAAGACAAATCAACTAATGAGTCTGATGGATGAAAGTCCGCATGATTTTATATTAAATTTTCAAGAAAACGATTTAGAAAAAATCAGCCAGTTCAAACATCGTACGTTTAATCCTACAGATTTATCTTTTTTCCTCAAAGCATTTCAGCGGCATTATAAAAAGTATGATTCTTTAGAAAATGCCTTTCTACCCGACCAAAAAAAGTTTGAGACGATAGCGCCTTGCCTCAACTTTTTCTTTGAATATATTACCGAATTAACGCCAATAGCGTCCAGGACCTTTAAGCATCTTTCTGCGCCTCAGAAAGGTTCAGCGTGCAAAAGGTTGTGTATGTTTCTTAGATGGCTCGTTCGAAAAGACTCAGTGGATTTTGGATTATGGAATACAATCAAGCCTTTACATCTCATTATACCTTTGGATGTTCACGTAATGAAAAGTGCCACGAAACTGGGGTTATTGGACGAAAACTTCAAATCAAATTGGCAGACGGCATTGAATCTTACCGAAAAACTACGAACTTTTGACGTAAATGATCCCGTAAAGTATGATTTCTCCTTATTTGGAATGGGAATCTACGAATAGCGTTTATCCTGCAATAGAAACGCCAATTAATTTCCCAATTCCAAACGTAATTCCTGCAGCTATCAATCCAAATATTACTTGTCTCAAACCTGAATACCATATACTTTTGCCAGTAAATAATGTAATTGCGGAGCCAATAAGAAAAAGTCCAATTGCACTAAATAATGCACTTAGAAGAATAGCCTTTGATCCTTCTGCAAAGAAAAATGGGATTACTGGAATTATAGCCCCAATAGCAAAAAGTAGAAAAGAAGTGATAGCAGCTTCCATTGCGGATCCTTTCAAATCATCAGGATTGATGCCCAATTCTTCTTTTATC
>JBIPMU010000181.1:0-3708 GCA_044377205.1 Chitinophagales bacterium
GTGGAATATGGGCTGCATTACCTGCTGCAAATACAATAGCTCTACCCCTTTTTGCTTTCACAATACTATCTACCATAAGTGAGGCAATATCCATACCATCGTGCGAACCATCATAAGTTCCTATACTCACATTAATAACGCAAGGCTTGTTCAAAGAATCCGCTTTATTAAAAATATATCGAATGCCATCGACTATATTATTTATGGCATTTGCGTTATTTTTAATAGAAACAGAAATTATATCAGCCATAGTGGCTACGCCTCTATAATTTGGATTCATAGTGCCATTGCCAGCAGCATTTCCAGCACTATTGGTTCCATGAACACTAGATGTTTCGATATGAGTACAAGATTTAGCATCAAAATGACTTTTTTTCCATTCCATACCATAATTAAATCCATTGGGGAAAACACTGTCTTTATTCTGATCCCAGAAAAATAAAATTCTACTTGTACTATCTGCATGCTGAAAATCTCGGTGGCGCCATTCCAATCCAAAATCTAAAATGCCTACTATTACACTATCCCCATTATATGGCTGTAATAAAGGTGGACTACCTAGATAAGCCGAGTCTATATTACTGTGAATACGAACAGAATCGGACAACGTAAAAATCTTTTTGCCTCCATCATCGATTTGATAAACCCATTTTTGATTTCTCAATTTTTTAATTTCAGCATTTGATGTCCAAACTGAAAAATAATTACCTATATTTGAAGTAATTTTAAAATCATAAGGAAGAGTATTTGTATATTTGAAAAACGAATCTGAATTCGCATGTAGCAAGATAGGATAATAATGGTCATACATTTTTTTATTTAAATCAAAAACAAAAGATTGACAATAAATGATTTTTGATATAAAAAGTAGTAAAAAAATGATCTTAATTCTTAACACGACAATATTTTCATATAATTAAAACAAAAATAATGCAAAAAATTGCAATTTTAGATATAAAATATAATTCTCCCGATTATTGGGAATTAGTAAGAATACGAGAATTTGTTTTGAGGCTACCCCTTTTCATGAGATTTTCGATAGAATCATTACAATCAGAAACAAATGAAAAAATTTTTGGCATTAAAGTTGGCTCTAAATGGATTGGCTCTTGTCAATACCAATTATTTCCGGAATTAAATATTGCTAAAATGCGACAAGTAGCCATTTTAGATTCATTTCAGGGAAAAGGTTTTGGAAATATATTAATTTCTGAATCCGAAAAGTCGATAAAAAAACTTGGAATCGATAAAATTACCTGTCATGCGAGAGTTACTGCTATTCCGTTTTATGAATCGCTTCATTACCAATGTACTTCAGAAGTATTTGAAGAAGTAGGCATTCCACATAAAAAAATGGAGAAAGAAATATAATACATTTAAGATACGTCGGAAATACTTCTACTTTTATATACAAATGCAAAAAAGGAAACTAATCCAAGAATAAAAAAAGGCAACGAAATAATTTTATTTCCCAAATTGAAAAACTCAATAAGCATCCAAGAACTATTTGCCATTATCCAAAATAATACGGCTAAATTGACCCAAAACTCAATATGCTCTTTAGATTTATATAAAATGTATACAGCCATAAACAAAGTAGGGATAATCATTATAGATCCAAACACTTGAAATTCCATCATCCAAGATATATCTTTGAACAACCATAATAATATGTGATAATTTTCCATCAATCTGAGTTGCTTGGACATAATTATAGTTTTTGTTCTTTAAGAATCAATGCTTCGCCATAAAAAAGCTGTGTAGATTTGACAAAATTTTCAGTTAAATCTGAAACCAAGAATTCATTTTTTAGTTCTTTATTACAATCTGAAATTAAATTTTCTTTTTCCAAAATCCATTTCAATTTTTCGGCAACGACTTTTGCGGAATTAAGTAAATGTACGTTGTGATTAAAAAACGCATCAATTTCATTTGCTATTAAGGGATAATGCGTACAAGCTAGAACCAAAGCATCTATATTTTCTAACATTGAATGACTCAAATATTCATGAAGAATGGCATGACTTATCTCATTATTGATAAAACTCTCTTCAATCATAGATGCCAATAACGGAGTAGCCATTGCGGCAAAATCTTGTTCGGGCTTTCTTCGATGAAGCTTACTTTGATATACATTAGAATCTATCGTGCCGCGTGTAGCAATAATTCCTACTTTTTTATAATCCGAAGCTACTATATGTTCCACCATTGGATCAATTACATTTATAATAGGAATTTGACCAAGATATGCTTCTTTTAATTCTGCATAAGCTGCAGCTGAAGCTGTATTGCAAGCGATAACAATGGTTTTACAATTTTTATTTTCAATTAAAAATTTTGTAATTTTTTTGGAGAACGTCTTGATTAAATCTTGTGATTTCTCTCCATATGGCATGTGTTCAGTATCGCCATAGTATACGATATGTTCATTTGGCAATAAATGAGAAATGGCATTGGCAACCGTAAGGCCACCAATGCCACTATCAAATATTCCAATAGATTGATTTTTTTGAATCAAACTACATTATTTTTTTGGAGATGCAGGCGCTGGAACAACAGCTGGAGCATTCAATGAAATACCCATTTTAGTTTTTGTAGCCGCTGTGATATCATCTGAAGTAGGATATACAATTAATCCTCCACCAGACACATCAAATACATGAGAATAACCTTTTTCTTTCGCTACCATTTCAATATTTTTCTTTGCTTTTTCTATAATAGGCACAGACAAATCTTGCTCCATTTTTTGAACTTCTTTTTGAGCAGCTTGTTCAAAGCTTTCAATTCTTTTTTGCAAATCTTGCAATTCTTTAACCTTTGCTTCTTGGATAGCTGACATAGCTTTTGTATCAATATTTTTCAAAGCTTCTGCTTTTGTTTGATAATCTTTGTACATGGTTTCCAATTGTTTTGACAATTCATTTTGTTTTTCTTGAATTTTTCCTTGCAATGCTTTTGTTTCAGGCATTGAAAATACCAATTCATTTGAGTTTACTGTAGCCATTTTTTGAGCAAATACACTTGTCAAACTAAAAGTAGCTAATAAAATTAAGATGCTTTTTTTCATTTTTATTAATTTTTTGATGATTTTTTATATTTAAAATTAAAGTGCAATAATAATACTTTTTTCTTAATATCCCATAGCTTTTACAACTTGGTCGCTAATATTTAATTTTGAATTATTATATACAATTGAATTTCCATTATTTTTATCTAAAACAAGATCATACCCTTTAGATTCAGCTATTTTTTTCACCTCATCAAACATTTGATTGATAATAGGTTGAATTAATTCTTGACGCTTTTTGAATACATCACCATTGGGGCCAAATCGTTGTTTTTGCATCTCGGACACCTCTTTTTCTTTCTTTTCTACTTCAGCAATTTTATCTTGTTTCATTTGTTCGGTATATAATGCTTGTTCGGATTGAAATTTTTTGTATAACACATCAAGCTCCTTCATTTTCCCTTCTATTTCTTTTTGCCAATCCAGACTTTGTTTATCTAGTTTTTCTTTTGCTATTTTATAAGAACTTACCTTATCCAAAATAAATTCACTTTCAATAAATGCAATTTTTTGAGCATAAGTACTCCAAGAGAACCCTAATGTTAGAACTAATAATATTATTTTTTTCATATTGAGCGATGATTTTGAATTTTTAGATAGATAATAATAACTTTAAGTTTAATTTATTTTTCATTTTTAAG
>JBIPMU010000182.1:0-3704 GCA_044377205.1 Chitinophagales bacterium
TATAATTTTATTTTTATGGAAAAAGCTTTAATTGAATTTCAAAAAGTAAGAATAGAAATAATAAAGGAATTTTCAGCTAATTTATATCTTAAAAAAAAATGGAAAATATAGATTAATGGAAGGGCAAAATTTTTGTGATTTTGAAATGCATATATCAGAAAAATGTTAGTGTTTGAAGGACAAATAAGCTATGAAAATACGTTTGCAGAAAACTTTAACTACAGGGAAGATTATACAGCAACATTAATTACAAAGAAGGTAAAGAGCCTAATTGAATTATGGAAAAAACACGAAAAATATATTATTAATTAAAACAAATAACATGTCAATAAAACACAAATTTCAGTACGTAGATTGGAAAAATGGTTTTTATACAGAAAATTCAATTCTTAAAACAAATTTATATAAACCAGAAGTTCTTTTTTTAGGAACTTTTAATCCAAATACACCTAACGATAATCATGCAGATTTTTTCTATGGAAGAAATTGGTTTTGGCCTGCTTTTAAAAATCTTTTTATAGAGAATGATTTAGTGAATTTAAATCGTCGGATGCCTTCAAATGGTGCTCCCATCTATCCATTAAATCCTAGCTTGAATGAAATATTTTCGATTTGTGAAAAAGGAAAACTTTCATTTGCAGATTTAATCAATAGTGTTATTCCTAATTCAAATAATTATATAATACAAGCTAATGACAATATTGTTTTTAATAATAGTGAATACAATTTAATTAATGATAATGTTAGAAATAATCAATTAGGCTTAGCTGAGTTGGACAATATAAATCAAGTAGAGTGGAATGTTTTAAATATAATAAATTATTTAGGTGAAAATCCACAAATAAAACATATATATATTACTCGAAAGCCTACTGGTATTTGGAAAGAAAAATGGATTGAAATTAAAAATGCGCAAGTTTCAAAAGGTAGAAATTTTGAGGTTATTTATACTCCAAGTGCTGCTAATTTAAAAGGAAACCCAAGATTGAGTATGCTTATTAAGCATTGGTTATTTAATGAAAATACTAATTACAGTAGATTAAATAACGAATGGTTAATAAGAAACGGAGTTAATTTAAATAATTTTTAAAATAACATGTTCAAAATCCAACCAGCCACTAAAATACATTCAGAATCCATTGTTGTACTATGGTCAAAACTAATGGCTATACATAAGGAATGGGATGCTGATTATTTTTCAGAAACAGAAGATAATATAAATTATTATAAAAATGATATCGAACACGCTATTGAAGATACTACACAAGCTGTATTTGTAGCTATTGATGAAGAAAAAATAGTTGGGTATATCACAGCCGGTTTAGTCTTTTTTTCAAATTCGTATTACAATATGAATTCGCATTGCGAAGTAGGAGATATAATGGTAGATACTGAGTATCATAATTCGGGTGTGGGTTCACTATTAATGGAAGAAGTCAAAAATTGGGCGGCACATAAAAGTTTAAAAACCATACAATTAAACGTATTTTCAAAAAACAAAAGCGCTATTGATTTTTTTACCAAACA
This sequence comes from Chitinophagales bacterium, assembly GCA_044377205.1. GTDB lineage: Bacteria > Bacteroidota > Bacteroidia > Chitinophagales > JADJOU01 > CHPMRC01. The sequence continues at coordinate 1,528 of JBIPMU010000182.1, forward strand.
GAATTTTCAACCATTATTTTCTAAATTAGAATTTAAGATTTAAGTATGAAACAAAATCTCCTGTCAAATATTATTCTTGGTGTTGCAGTAGGCGATGCCATCGGTGTACCGGTAGAGTTCGAACCACGGATAAACCTGAAACAAAAGCCTGTAACGGATATGTTGGAATATGGAACACACACCCAACCCAAAGGCACTTGGTCGGATGATACCTCTTTGATGCTGTGTTTGGCGGAAAGCATAGTAGAAGGTTTAGATGTAAACAAATTGGCACAAAAATTCATCGCTTGGAAAAATGATAATTTGTGGACAGCACATGGTTGGGTGTTCGACATTGGAATTGGTACCAGAGTGGCTATTGAACGCTTAGAAGAAGGCGAGCTTCCTGAACTTGCAGGTGGTTTTGAAGAGTTTGATAACGGTAATGGTTCGCTTATGCGTATTTTACCTTTAATTCTTTATACTAAAGATTTAGACATAGACCAACGTTTTGAATGGACCAAAAAAGTGTCTTCATTAACCCATGCACACATTCGTTCTGTAATGGCGTGTTTTTATTATTTAGAATTCGCCAAAAAAATCATTGAAGGCAAAGACAAATTTCAAGCATATACTGAACTGCAATTAGAAATCTATCAGTATTTTGAAAGTAGAAAAATCAATCCAATAGAAATTCAAAAATTCAGCCGCTTGTTATTCAATGATATTTCAAAAGTTGAGGAGGACAATATTGAAAGTTCAGGTTACGTTATGCATACATTGGAAGCTTCAATTTGGTGTCTTTTAACTGCAAATAGTTATTCTGAAGCTGTATTAAAAGCAGTCAATTTAGGTAATGATACCGATACCACTGGAGCAGTAACAGGAGGATTAGCTGGATTAATCTACGGAATGGAGGCTATTCCAATAGAATGGATAAATGTTTTAGCACGAAAAGAAGATATAATTAAATTATCGGATTCTTATGAAGCAATTTAAAATAGTATTTGCGTTATTTCTATTACTCCCTTTTTCCAGTTTTAATGAAGTGAGTTCTACTTTGTATAAAAATGAGAAAGTAATTATTTATACCAAGAATGATGGAATTCGAATGAAATTCTTATTGGCTAATTTTGATGAAAAGGAAGCTTTACAAGTCAGTTATTATATTTTCTCTGAACCCAAAAGAATCATAGGAACGGAATCCTTCACAACGAATAGAGAATTAATAAATAACTACATAGCCAAATATAAATCAAAAGCACATCAGGTAAATAGTAATAAACATGATATTGAGTACGATGAAAAAGATTTTAAAATAGTTTATGAAATCCGAAACAACAAAATGTACTTTTATTACTATCATTCTAAAAACAATAGTTCTACTACATTCAGAAATTCAGATAAATCAAAAACGATAGAAGATAGTTCTTGGTTATATTTGGGCATTAATGCTTTTTTGATGGATGTTTACATTAATGAGAAGTTAGTTTTATCCAAAAACTTTGATTTTAATGATAAATAGTAAAGCCTAATAAATTTCAGTCATTCTAAAAATATAAAAGTTTTTTACACATAATTCCACAACGACACACTCTGACAGTGTGTCGTTTTAGTTTTGTACAAAATCTTAAAATTCAATTCGATGGAAAATACAAAACTAAACATTATTGTAGCCTTGGAACAAGTATTTGTGCAAGCTAAAGATTCCAAATTAGATAGAAATTGTTTTAAATCGGTTGACAAGGAAATTGTATTTATCAATTCCTATTTTCGTACTAATGACCTAGAATCGATACTGATAACACTGGTGATGAATACTGAAAATTTAGAAAGTGTTCGATTGAAAAATTTAGCCGCGTATGTTGGTTTGAATAATTTGAATTTTCTTCCGTTTACTAAAAATTTGATAGAACTTCACAAACGAAACATTTTATATTCCGAAGGTCCCACTTTTAAACTCAATGAAGAATATGCCATTGATTACAAGTTGATTCCTTTCTTTTCAAATAATGAAATTATTCCTGAAGAGCTACTAATGAATTCGGCTAAAGAAAAAACGTTTCACGAGTTTTTGAGCGAAATTGATGAATTAAGTGAGCGAAAAGATAAAGGACAATTGAATGAAATTTATTTTGGCAGACAGCTTCGTGATATTATTACCAAATATGAGGATTTTAAATTGGTGGCTTATGCTA
>JBIPMU010000183.1:0-3690 GCA_044377205.1 Chitinophagales bacterium
AATTTAATTAAACAAGAATAGAATGAAACAAGGACAAGGACTTATAAAGTTTATAGCAGTATCAATGGTTTTGATAAGCTTGTACTATCTATCATTTACAGTTGTAGGCTCAATGTTTGACAAAGCAGAGGCTTCATATATTGAAAAAAATGTAGGCGGGTTAAAAGGGAAGATATCAGCAGATTCCGTATTAAAAATTTCTAATTCCTTCAAAGCAAATTTTAGAGACTCTTTCTCCGATAAAGCATTTTTAGATTTATTCATTTTGAAATACACATACAAAGACATTTCAAAATTTAGAATCAAATTAGGCTTGGATTTAAAAGGAGGAATGAGCTTTGTAATGGCTATCAACCAAGAAGAAATTATGAGAGCCTTATCTAATAATTCTAAAGACCCAGTATTTGATCAAGCGTTGAAAAAAGCTACTGCTATGCAAACAGGGTCTCAAGACAATTATTTAAACTTGGTAGCTGATGCATATAATCAAATAGACCCCAATGCCAAAATTGCACCTATTTTTGCAGGATTATCAAACTATCAAGACAAGATTAAACCTACTTCTTCAAATCAAGAAGTATTGAGCGTATTAAAATTTGACATGAATGCAGCTCTAGGAAATACATACAATGTGTTAAAATCTCGTATTGACCAATTTGGAGTAGCTGAAGCTGTCATTACACTTCAAGAAGGAACAGGAAGAATCATCGTAGAGCTTCCAGGTGCCGATGATATTCAACGTGTAAAGAAACTTTTGGAATCTTCTGCTAAATTAGAATTTTGGTATACATATGACAATAAAGAAATTGCACAAGATTTTATCAAAGCAAATGAAACTATAAAAGGGTTGAATGCTTTGAAAAAAACTACTGCAGTTGTCGATACTACTAAAAAAGATTCTGGCACAAACGCATTAGTAAATAAATTGACAAGTGCTCCTGCAAAAAAAGATTCCGCAAATGATAAATCAAATCCATTGTTTGAGAAATTTTCTTTAAACATTGACCCAAAAACAGGTTCTGTATTCCCAGGTCCAATTTTAGGATTTGCAGCTACCAAAGATTTGGAGAAAGTAATGGAAATGCTTTCTAAAGAAGAAGTAAAGAAAGATTTTAAAGCAGATGTAAAATTTGTATGGGGTGCACAGCCTACAGATGCAGAAGGGAAATTTTATCCATTATATGCTATCAAAGCTATGGGAGGTCAACCTGCATTGACAGGAGACGCTATCACAAGTGCTCAAAAAGAATCCGATCAATTTGGCAAACCAAGCATAGGAATGGTAATGAATCCGCAAGGAGCTTCTACTTGGGAAAAAATGACAGAATTAGCTGCTAGTGATCCTATTGGAAATAAATCAATTGCTATTGTTTTGGACAATGTGGTATATTCTGCTCCTAGAGTTCAAAATAAAATTAGTGGTGGTAAAAGTGCTATCACAGGACAGTTTACCCCTGAAGAAGCTCAGGATTTAGCAAATATATTGAATTCTGGAAAAATTGATGCACCAGCAAAAATTATTCAAGAAGAAGTCGTAGGACCTTCTTTGGGACAAGATACTATCGCTGCAGGAGTTTTCTCTCTTATGGTAGGCTTAGGCTTGATATTGGCTTATATGCTTTTCCTATACAAAAAACCAGGTGGATTGGCTAATATTTCATTGGTAGTTAACTTATTATTCTTGTTGGGTGTATTAGCTTCTTTGAAGGCGGTATTGACCTTGCCAGGTATTGCAGGTATTGTATTGATTATTGGTGCCGCGGTAGATGCCAACGTAATTATATTTGAACGTATAAAAGAAGAACTCCGAAATGGATCAAGCTATATACAATCATTAATTAATGGCTTTGGACATTCTTATAAAACTATTTTTGATGCCAATGCTACAACACTGATTACTTCATTGACCTTATTCTTCTTTGGATATGGTCCTATCAAAGGGTTTGCCATTACATTGACAATTGGTATTTTCACATCTATATTTACAGCGGTATTCTTGACAAGAGAATTCTTCAACTATAATATCGATAAGAAAAAAGAAGTCCCTTTCACTAAGAGTTTCTTTGATAAATATTTTGATAATGTAAACTTTGATTTCATTGGAAAACGAAAAATTGCTTATCTATTCTCTTCTGCATTCATAATTATTGGATTAGTAGCTATCTTTACGGTAGGATTTGACTTAGGTGTGGATTTTAAGGGAGGTAGAAGCTATGTAATTACATTTGATAAAAATGTAGATGCTCCCAAAATTAAAGATGATTTGGACAAAATATTAGATGGCAAAACGATTGTAAAAGAATATGGGCAAGCAAATCAAGTGCAAATAACTACTTCATATTTATATGGAATCAAAGAAAATGCTACTGAGTCAAAAGCTAACGATAGTATTGTATTATCAAAAGTATACGAAGGAACCAGAGCAAACTTTACAAAAGTAGTCAATCATTCTGATTTCGTATCTTCAAAAGTTTCAAACTTTAGAAAAATTGATGCTACTATTGCTGATGATATTCAAAGAAGTGCTAAAACGGTAACATTGATTGCAATGTTTTTGATCTTCTTGTATGTTTCAGTTCGATTCAACAGATGGCAGTATGCAGCAGGTGCTATCGCAGCGTTGTTACATGATTTATTCTTTACATTAGGATTATTATCTTTATTAAAATCTATAGTTCCTTTCTCTTTAGAAATGAATCAATCCATTATTGCAGCTGTATTGACTATTATTGGATTCAGTACCAATGACACGGTAGTAATTTTTGATAGAATTAGAGAATTTGTGAAGAGAAATCCAAATCAAAAATTAGACAAAACCATCAATGATGCGATCAATGATACATTGAGTAGAACCACAACTACAGCTTCTACATTATTTTTAGTATCAATGGTATTGTTTGTTTTTGGAGGCGAATCTATTAGAGGATTTTCATTCACAATGTTGATAGGAATCTTTGTAGGGACAGTATCTTCTATCTTTATTGCATCTCCTATAGCATTAGACCTTATCAATTGGTTTGATAATAGAAAAAAAGCAAAATAAGAATTACAAAAATTTAATACACAAAAAAAGAACTTCCATTAAATGGAAGTTCTTTTTTTTTATTGATACTTTTATGAAATCTATTTTAAATCAAAATTTATAGCAAATAGAGCATCCAAAAAATAAATTACTTTACATAAGATATTATGTAAAAAAAGAAAAAAGTCAGAGAAAATTTTATCAGATTTTTTAAATAAATTGGAAGAAAAATTAAAGAAATATAATGTATTTCTTTTTACCATTCAATGCCATGACTTATTCAATCATTTTTAAAAAGAAGTGTCTAAACGACTAATAGAGCTTATTTTATTTAAAACGAAACGGTAAAGAAATATATGAAATTTAGGATATAAAATTAAATTTGGGGGTAGAATTAATGAATAAAATTGATGAAAAAATATACATTTTCTATAAAATTTATGGGGAAAAAGTAGTAAAAAACCGAATGTTAATTTCAGAAAATGTTGCAATTTTTATAAATAAATAGTCGCTATATAAAAAAAGAATTACCTTTGTAATCCATTTTTTATTAGAACTTTTTAAGTAAAATGAAAACTAAATATATTGACTTAATTGAGCAAACCTACGAATGGCCTCAGAGCGAATTTAAATTGGATGGCGATGAACTAATGTTTCATGACATATAC
>JBIPMU010000295.1:0-3682 GCA_044377205.1 Chitinophagales bacterium
AATCATGTCTTAAGGATGATACATTGTTAATTAAAAAAGCAAATTCATACACCCCTTCAGCTTCATTAACGGCTCCTGATTATTGTCAAGAAACTCGTGGTCAAATTACCGTTTCAGGGGTTCCTGTAGGAACCATTTATGATTGGCAAAATGTAAGTGGATGTTTTGATGGAGGGATACCAAGTAAATTTCAAAATTTTGCAGACATGTATTTTTGTTCTCCAACGAATAATTTTGACGTATTTACAATTTCTCCTGATACTTGTATAATGCAAACATCTATTACCGAAGATACAAAAGGGATAAAACCCCTTATTTTATCTCTTACTACAGATAAAACAAATGTATGTCCAAAAGATACTATTAGAGTAAGCAGCGTATTTATTACACCTATTTGTGGAGAAGATCCATACAATACAATTATTGGCCCTACATTATATGCTGAATATCCAGGAGAAGAAAATAATTCTACAAAGTTGCCTCGTATTTTTGCTGGTTCAAAAGATGTAGAATATATGAGAACCCAATTTATTTATTTAGCATCTGAACTTTCTGAAAATGGTTTTAAGCCAGGAAAAGTAAATTCTCTTGCATTCAATATAGAAGGTATCTCAAATCCAAGAAAGTATAATGAATTAACTCTAAGAGTTAAATGCTCTAATAGGTCTTCATTACAAGATTTAAAATATGAAGCAAAAGAAGATATGATTGAAATTGCAAAATTTGCCGGTTCAACATTTCTAAATGTGGGTTGGAATGAATTTCTTTTAGCTAAAAATTTCTCTTGGGATGGAACATCAAATTTAATTTTTGAAGTTACAGCGGAATGCGTTAAAGGTGATGTTGGCGCTGCGCTGAATGTTCCTGTTATGGCAGATAATCAAGTAGGTTATGTAGCTACTATTGGTAGTTATTTTAAGAAAAATGAGTTTGGTTGGGATTCAGAAACTTTGGCAAGTACATTTACTAATTATAGACCTAATCTAAAATGGGGATACAATAAATTTGATACTACTAATGTGAAATTTACTTGGACGGATCAGCAAGGTAATAGCCCTTCGCCAGATTTGACTTTTGATTCAAGGGATACTATTTTTTCAAATCCAAAAGTTTCAGCAAGCAAAAAATCTACATATTTTGCAACTTTAAGAAATGGATTATGTGAAAAAGATACCTTTGTTGTTGCTTTTTATAACGATAGTTTTAAGGTGAAAATTGACAGAAATTTTGTGAATAAGTGTAATGATGATACAATTCAGTTAAAAACAACAGCAGGTAAAATATTACCTGTTTTTTATGAAATAAAATGTGGTAATTCAAATTTCCAATGTAATGTTTCTGATACGGTTCGAAAAGCATTTGCAGGATTGGCAACCATTGTTTCTAATTTCAGCGTTTCTCCTTTTGGGGGAGTATTAAATGCCGCTACTGCTGAAAATGCAACAGATAAAAGAATACAATTAATTATTACTGCTGCTGAGTTAAAGGCAAATTTAGGAGTAGATACTGGATTGATTAATGGAATATCTTTTGATATGCTCACAAAATCTACAAATTTTAATGCGATACAGAATTTTAAAATTAAATTGAAATGTATTTCAAAAGATAGCACTCAGTTTTCAAATAATGTCTTTCATCAGGCAAGTACATTTACGACTGTTTATCAAAATTCAAATTTATCTACAACTACAGGAAATAATTATTTTGCATTTAACAAACCATATGGATGGGATGGACAAAGTAATTTAATGCTTGATATATGCTGGGATAATCCAGCTGGTAAAGCCTATTTAGGAGATGCTGTTCGAGCTTCAACATATCTTCCAGCAGTTACTTCTAATAGAACTCTATTTAGAGGATCTAATGTAGGAACTGATTTTGGATGTGATTATCAAACGGGAACAAGATCCAATGTTCGCCCTAATATTAATGTACATATATGTAGACCTACAGCGTCTCCACCACCATTACCATTGAATTATAATTGGGCGCCCAATGTAGAAATAAGCAATACACAAATCTCTAATCCAATTGTCTATAATACAAATACAAGAAAGTATTTTGTATATTTAGATTATATTGATACTACACTAAAGAAGTCTGTGTGTAGAGTTAGTGATACTGTTCTAGTAAAAGTGGGTAGACCTGACTTAAAAGTTCTTCCTGAAAAACCAGTTGCTTGTATAGGAAGTAGTACTCAAGTTGAATTAAGTACAAGTGCCATTCCGGCTCATATTTATAAATATAGATGGGAGCCAAATCAACAGGGAATCGCTGTTGAAGATTCGGCTAATTCGTTTATCAGTATTACTCCTCCAAATCCAAAGTACTATTATGTAAAGGTATATAATTCTCAAAAACCAAACTGCTGGGCAAGAGATAGTATTTTTATCGATATTCAAAATTTAAGAACCATGCCACAAATAGATGGTATATCTATGATTTGTCAAGGAGATTCGGTAAGTTTATTTATTCCAGAACAAGTAGGTTATCAAAACCCAGTATGGTATGATGTAAATAATCAACCCTTGGGTAGTTCCTATAAAATCAAAGTAGGAGCAGCGGGTAAATATTTTGTAAAAGTAGACTCTGGTGCATGTAGAAATACTTCAGATTTTAAAGTAGTAGAGTATAGAAAACAAGATACATTAAAAATGCCTCAATATGATTATACATTATGTCAAGGCGATACAGCTATACTGTATTATGATATTAATAGTGGTTTGATCGTGCCGCTTTGGAGCAATGGATATTATGGCGTAAGTAATAAAGTATCTTCTTCCGGTCAATATTTCTTAGTGAATGCAAGAGATCAATTTGGTTGTCCATTGATTTTACAAGATACGGCCAATGTAACGGTGATAGATAATCCGGATTTTACAGTAGGGAATGACACATTGTGTTTAGCAATAAATCAAAAGAAAACTTTAATTCCAGATCCTTTAGACAATAATGCGGTATATCAATGGGATCCAATTAGGCAAATTTCACCTACATTAGAAGTTAGTACTCCTGGAATATATACAGTAGTTCGTTCTATTGGAAAATGTACAAAGACGGCCTCGGTAACTGTTGTTGAAGAGCGTTTTGGAAAAGTGGATCTAGGTCCAAATTTCCCAATTTGTTGTGATGAAGTATCATTATTAGATGCCAATACACTAAATAAAAAGTACAATTCTTATAAATGGTCTACAGGGGAAACAAGTCAATCTATTTTCACAAAGCCAAATGTATCAGGCGTATATGTAGTAGAAGCTATAAGGCCAAGTGGATGTAAAGATACAGGCTCTGTATATGTAGATGCTAAATGTGCTAATTTGACCGCAAGACCTGAAAGAGATACCATTTATTTAGGAGAAACAAACGATGTGATTGGTAAACATTTGGATATTAAAAATACGTATATTGAGTATAAATGGATGTCAATGCAAGACTACAACAAAATTTCTAAAACTGATATGTTAAGAGGTACTTCTTATCCTACAGATTCTGGAGATGCAGAGTATGTTTTATTGATGACATTGGTAGATACATCGTATAAACCTATTAAGAAATGTTCTGAAAATGCTGTAGTTCGATATAGAGTTTTACCAAATATAGTGAGTATTCCAAATGTATTTTCTCCAAATGGAGATGGTACAAATGATACTTATTTTCCATTCGCAAAAGGATTAGTTGAAGT
>JBIPMU010000009.1:0-13093 GCA_044377205.1 Chitinophagales bacterium
CATTGAGTTTGACAGAAATGATAAAAGAATCATTGTATCTCACACAAGAGTTTGGGAAGAGGAAAAACAAGAAGTAAAATCAACTGAGCTAAATGAGAAAAAAGCAGAAAGCAAAAAAACAAAACAGGCCGTTCAAAAGATAAATCAATCTATTGATAAATCTACTTTGGGCGACTTGGATATGCTTCAGCAGTTGAAAGAACAAATGGATAACGAAGGAAAATAGTATGTAAATATAAAATATTGTTATAATATTTTAAAATTATTTAAGTTATCGAACTGCCTACAAGTATTATATTTGTAGGCAGTTTTTTTTATGGGTATTTTTAGAGGTCTTATTTATTTTTTCTTCTTGATGTTTTGTCAAGTAAGTACCCTTTTTGCACAACGTTTTATAACAGGAAAAATTACAGATGAAAAAGAAGGAAAGGCACTTCGTGGGTGTTCTGTATATAATGTATCTTCTCAGTTTGGCACTGTTTCAAATGAGGATGGATTGTATAGAATTTCTGCAAACAATGGCGATTTGATTCAATTTTCCTTTATTGGGATGGAAATTCAAGAATTTTATATAGTAGAAGCTATAGAAGAATTGAATGTTTCGCTACGATATTATATCAAACCTATTAAAAATGTTGTTATATCTTCCAAAAGCCTTGCTAGTCAATCTATTTTGTACAATAAGAACTATGGGAAAAAAGAAGAAAAGCCAAAACAACGATTAAAATCGCATTCTGATTATATGAAAGAAGCAGGACCTTCTTTGGGGGTGAATGGGGTATCATTTTCACCTATAACGTATTTGTATTATGCATTAAATAAAAAAGAGCAACGAAGACTTCAAGCACTCCAAATGATTGAAAAAAGGGATGTAAGTAATCTTAAATATAGCTATGATTTTATTTCTATTATTACAAAAGAGACTGACGAAGATGAACTTCAGCGTATAAAAAGACATTGTTATTTTTCGGAAGATGAAATTTTAGAAAGTACATACTACGAATTAGGGGTAATGCTTAAAAATTGCTTTTATGATTATTTACTACAAAAGAAATAGGCTAAAATTTTAAAATTCTTAGTATCTTGCAGCACAAAAAATATTAAATTATCTATATGAATTTGTTTATGAAAATTATTTTTTTTATTTTAATTATGCTATCGATTAGCTGTAAAGAAGTATATGACAATCCAATTCAAAAAATTCCTGCTGCTATATTAGATACAACATTCTTAAATAATAATACGTTGGTTCAGATGCCAAAAAAAGTATTGGTAGAAGAATTTACAGGAGTAAAATGCTCTAATTGTCCCGATGGGCATGCTGTATTAAAAACACTACAAGATAAGTATAAGGAAAAAATGATTCCAATTAGTGTTCATAGCTATTTTTTAGGATCACCTTATGGAGATGAACAAAATTTAACAAATAAATTTGCTCAAAGTATATGGAATTTTCTAGGAGGTTCTGAAAAACCAACTGCTGGAATAGATAGAATAGCAAATGGAGCAACTAAAAGTAATTTTCCAAGAACTGATTGGGATACAAAAATTGCAGAACGATTGGCCGTTGCATCTACTGCAAATATTATAGATACTATTTTTTTTGATAATATTAGACAAAAGTATATCTATCAGGTCAAGGTTGAATTTATACAAGAAACTTCTGAACAATTAGCTCTTGCAGTTGCTTTTACTCAAAGTAAAATTGTAGCCACACAATTAAAAGGTATTGTAGAAATTGAAGATTATGATCATGAACATGTTTTGCGCTATATGTATACTGATATAAAAGGTGATGCACTTCTTTTTGCTAATGGATTATCAAAATATGAAAAAGGCCGTACATATATCAAACAATTTGAAATTGATGTAACTAAAATTAGAGATAGAGATGGAAATAAAACCTTAGATGCTGAAGAGTTGAAAAATGTTATTATATTAGAAAACAGTGAACTTGTATCCTTTTTAACCAAGATAAGTAATAATAATGTAGTACAAGCAAGTGTTCGAAAGGTCAAATAATTAAATTATTGAATTTTTGGGCTTCTTGTTAATAGCATCTTTTATGAAAAATAATATTATGAAAAATAGTAGAAAACTATTTTTGATACTTATTATAGCTTTCAAAATCTTTATGATCCATTTTATATAGTTCATCTTGTGATAAAGATTTGAAATAATCCAACGTAGTTTTCAATCCTTCTTTACGACTTATTTTTGGAGACCAATTTAAAATTTCTTTTGCTTTATCTATATTGGGCTGTCGCTGCATAGGATCATCTTGAGGGAGGTCTTTATATACAATTTTAGATTTCCCATCAAAAAGATTTTTGATTTCATCTGCAAACTGTTTTATTGTAATTTCATCGGGATTTCCAATATTGACAGGATATGCATAATCACTCATAAGCAATCTATAGATACCTTCTACCAAGTCCGAAACATAGCAAAAAGAACGAGTTTGGCTTCCATCTCCAAAAATAGTCATAGGTTCACCTCTTAAGGATTGACCTATAAATGCAGGTAATACACGCCCATCATTTAGTCGCATTCTGGGGCCATAGGTATTAAAAATTCGAACAATACGTGTCTCCAAATTGTGAAAACGATGATAAGCCATAGTTATAGCTTCTTGAAAACGCTTAGCTTCATCATATACACCTCGAGGTCCTATGGGATTTACATTGCCCCAATATTCTTCCGTTTGAGGATGAATAAGAGGATCGCCATATACTTCTGAAGTAGACGCTACTAATATTCGAGCATTTTTGGCTTTTGCCAATCCCAAAAGATTATGTGTTCCAAGACTTCCTACTTTTAGCGTTTGAATTGGAATTTTAAGATAATCTATAGGGCTAGCAGGTGAAGCAAAATGTAGAATATAATCTATATGTCCAGGGATATGTACAAATTTACTGACATCATGATGGTGATACTCAAATTGAGGTAGTTTCATTAAATGTTCTATATTCTTCATTTGCCCTGTAATCAAATTATCCATTCCAATTACATCACATCCTTTTTCGATGAAATAATCACACAAATGAGATCCTAAAAAGCCAGCTGCACCTGTAATTAATACTTTTTTAGTCATTTTTTATTTCTTTTCGTCCTATACTATAATATTCAAATCCTTCTTCTTCTATATCTTGTAATTCAAATAAATTTCTTCCATCAAATATACAGGGTGATTTCATCAAAGATTTCATTTTATTAAAATCGGGCGTTCGAAATGTATTCCATTCAGTCACTATAATTAAAGCATCGGCATTTTCAAGTATTTCATACATGTTTCCACCAAAATTAATTTTTTGACTATATTTTTTTGCTACATTTTCCATAGCTTCAGGATCGTAGACATGAATTTTTGTTTCATATTTGAGCAATTCATCTATCAAATACAGAGCAGGAGCTTCTCGAATATCATCCGTATTGGGTTTGAAAGCAAGTCCCCAAATAGCAATTTTTTTGCCTTGTAGATCTATTTTTGCCTGCATTCTTTGAAAAAAGAGTTCACGTTGTTTTTGGTTTACATCTATTACAGCGTTTACGATTTTAAAATCATAATCATATTCTTTTGAAATACTTTGAAGCGCTTTAACATCTTTTGGGAAACAACTACCACCGTATCCAATTCCTGGAAATAAAAATCGATTACCTATTCGATTATCCGTTCCGATTCCTTTTCTAATATCATTGATATCTGCACCTACCTTTTCAGCTAAATTAGCCATTTCATTCATGAATGAAATTTTAAGAGCTAGGAAAGAATTTGCAGCATATTTTGTCATTTCGGCTGATTTTTCATCCATTATAATTACGGGATTGCCTTGTCTTACAAATGGTGCATAGAGTTTTTTCATGAGCGTAATGGCTTGCTCACTACTACTGCCAATTACAATTCTATCAGGTTTTAAGAAATCTTCTACAGCATAGCCTTCGCGCAAAAATTCGGGATTCGACACCACGTCTACTTTTGTAGTACATTTTTTATCAAAAATAGCTTGTACCTTAGCTGCTGTGCCAACGGGAACAGTGCTTTTATTCACAATAATTTTATAATCTGTTATAATTTGACTCAATTCATTGGCCATATTGAGTACATAGCTTAAATCTGCCGAACCATCTTCACTTTCAGGTGTTGGTAGTGCTAGAAAAATAATTGTAGCTTGTTGGACAGCTTCTTTGAGATTAGTAGTAAATATTATTCGCTCTTCTTTAATATTTCTTTTGAGCAAAATATCCAAAGTAGGTTCATAAATTGGAACTTCACCATTTTTAAGTTGTTGTACTTTTTCTTCTTGAATATCTACACATATAGTATTGACTCCAGTCTCTGCAAAACAAACACCGGATACCAATCCTACATATCCAGTTCCTATTACGGCTATTTTCATCTTTGTATATCCTTATTTATTACGCAAAAATAGTTTTTTTATATTAAAAATTAAAGAAATGTATTAGAAAATCCTAGATTTTACTGGAATTGCATATATATTTGTACTTTTAAAAGTATGATATAATTGAAATGATGAAACAGGTTAGAACACGATTTGCACCTTCACCTACTGGACCATTGCATATAGGAGGTATCCGTACTGCTTTATATGCATTTTTATTTGCCAAAAAACATCAGGGAGATTTTTTATTACGTATTGAAGATACAGATCAGAATAGAACGGTACAAGGTGCAGAAGAATATATCATAGAAACATTAACATGGTGTGGAATTATACCTGATGAAGGTGTAGGTTTTGGAGGTAAATATGGTCCATATCGTCAATCTGATAGAAAAGCAATTTATAGAGAATATACTCAAAAATTAATAGAAAACGGCAGTGCATATTATGGTTTTGATACAGATGAAGAATTAGCAGTTTGGAGGGCAAATTCTGCTGAAAAGAATAATGGTATTTCGGATGCATATAATTTTTCTACACGTGTTACTATGCGAAATAGTTTGACACTTTCAAAAAACGAAGTTGCGGATTTGTTAAATAATAATGTACCCTATGTAGTCCGATTAAAAGTGGATGATGGTGAAGATTTGATATTTGAAGATACTATTAGAGGGCAGGTAGCATTCAAAAAATCACAATTGGATGATAGAATTTTATTAAAAAGTGATGGTATGCCTACTTATCATCTTGCCAATGTTGTAGATGATTATTTAATGAAAATATCACATGTAATTAGAGGTGAGGAATGGTTGGCATCTACACCTCATCATATTTTGTTGTATAGAGCCTTTGGTTGGGAGGATGATATGCCTAGTTTTTCACATTTACCTTTGATATTAAAACCCGATGGTAAAGGAAAATTAAGTAAAAGAGATGGTGATAGATTGGGTTTTCCAGTATTTGGATTGGCTTGGACAGATCCAGAGAGTAAAGAAACTTCTCTAGGATATCGAGAGAAGGGATTTGAACCTCAAGCATTTATTAACTTTTTGGCCATGCTAGGCTGGAATGATGGTACTGAAAAAGAAATTTTTTCTGATGAAGAATTGATACATAGTTTTTCATTGGAACGTGTTCATAAAGCAGGAGCTAAATTCAACTATGACAAGGCTATTTGGTATAATCAACAATTCTTAAAAAATGTAAATTTAACATATTTAGCTTCTTATTTTGAATCTTATGCATCAAAAAATAGCTTAAATTTATCTGATACCTTTATCCAAAAATATTGTGAGATTTTTAGAGAACGAATTTCATTTATTCATGATTTGGAAAAAATAGGTAGTTATTTGTATAATAAAATAGAGTCAATAGATTTAGATTCATTAAAGAAAAAATGGTCTTCAAAATCACAAGATTTCGTAAATGATTATATATCTAAAATTGAAACTACGGAATTTGATTCCAAAAGATTGGAAGAATTGTTCAAAGAATTATTGATTAAATATGAAATGGGAATGGGACAAATGATGCCAGTTTTTAGAATTGCATTGACAGGAATTATGCAAGGTCCTTCGGTATTTGATTCTATGATATTATTGGGAAAAGAAGAAAGTATAAAACGCTTTGCTCATTTAGAAGTTTTGACTAGAGACTTTTAAAATTTACCTTTAATTATTTCCTTTATTTTGTCTTTAATGCATTTTTCTAGTTTGCTAGTGTCACATTCGCATACATATGAGTCTTTTAATTTGTCACAAATTTTATCTTTCATTTGTTTTTCCTTATATAAGAAATCCATACAATCGCAGCAATTTCTTAGATGGTTGATTAGTAGATTTTTTGTGTTTTCATTAAGTTCATTGTCTAAATAAAACATCAATTGTTCTTTAATCTCATTACAAGTAACTGTATTCATTGAATAAATATTTTTATAATTTAATTATCTTTTTTCTTTATATCCCAAATTTTTTCCATAGGTTTTTAGTTTGTCCTTTAGAAGATTCCGAGCTCTAAAAAGTCTTGAACGAACTGTCCCTATTGGGATTTCTAATATTTCACTTAATTCTTCATAGCTAAATTCTTCTATATCGGCTAATAAAATGATTTGCCTATAATCATGCTGGAGTGCGTCAAGGGCTTTGGTTACTTCATCACCTATTAGACCTTTATATGCATCTGTTGTTTGAAGAGAGTTATTATCTGCTACATTATTTAGCTCATCATCATTTTCATTATCCCCTGATTCATAAATTGTATCAAAAGAGAAATGAACAGGTTTGCTATTCTTTTTTCGATAATCATTGATAAAACCATTTTTCATGATTTTAAAAAGCCATGCTTTTTCATTGGTTCCTTCCTGAAAATTTTCAATAAATCGGAAGGCTTTTATAAAAGTATCTTGTACTAAATCATTGGAATCATCTTCATCTTTTGTAAGATAAAAAGCGTAATTGTACAATTGTGAAAGGAAAGGAATAAATTTTAAATTAAAATAATCTTCTTTTTCTTTATTTGTTTTAAATACTTGTTTGTGTTCGGGCATTTGATTTTTGAAAGATCTTACTTGTTGATTTGAAATTTGATAGAATTCGTAATATCTCCGTTGCTCAATATTATATGGTAATTCCCATTTATTAAATTACCAAAATCAAATGGATGAACAGTTACATCTTTTCTGTGCATTAATGGAGTACTGAATACATTCTGTCCTAATGAATTGAATACATTCATTTCCAAATCCCCAATTATTGGGTATGAAATCTCTAGCTTAATAAGTCCATCTGTTGATGGATTTGGGAATACACTAAGCCCTAACTGATTTTTTGTAGTATTAGAAATAGCTGTAACAAATTTAGGCTTTCCAAAGTAACTTATCCATGCACCTCCACCTCCTTTTTGGAATAAATTTTCAAAGGTAATGTATTGAACGTTATTTTCAATTCCTGCATCGGTAGGTTCTATAATATCATATCCAAAATTCAAATTTTGGCCTGAAACTAAATTAAGTAGAGAGCTATTAAAAGGGAAGTCTTTAGTTTTTATCCATGTTACATCAGTTTGATTCAGTGTAAAATCATTAGTGCCATAAAAATTTACTAAATTTAATGCTTCAGTTCTTAGCGCTGTAACTTCAGCATTATCATAATAGAATTTAACATCTATAGGATTTAAAATGGTACCTGTATCTACATCCAAATTCCAAAATCGTTTTGAAAAAATAGAACCACTAAATTCATCTTTTACATTAACTCTATCCTGATACATATTAGGACGAACTATAATATCTGCATTTGTTTTAATGGCATTTGAAAATTTTCTTATTGCAAAAATAACTTTATCTTCATCATTTGCAGGACTAAAGTATGTCCATCCAGCACTATCTGTACATTGTTCTACTGCATCAAAAACAGAAGTGGGGACAAGATATGCTGAGGTACGTCCAACTTTAATTTTTACAGTAGCTATTCTAGATGTTGTAACTAATGCACAAGGCGCTGTACCCGATATTTCTACTGTGTAATTGCCTGTTGTAGACGCATTTACTTTTTTTATTATTAATGTATTAAAAGTGTCTTTTGGTAAAGGGGCATTATCTTTTTTCCATAGAAATTTAAGTCCATTTTGTGCTATAACTTTTAATGTATCCGTTGCGCCTTCACATAAAGATAAATCTTTTGGTTGGGAAGTAATAATGACAGCTGGGGTAATATTTATTCTAAAATTTGTACTTCCAATTTCATTGCAACTTGGATCACTATTCACTTTTACCATATAAGTTCCAGTGTCTTGTATGCTTAAAAATTTGAGTAAAAATATAGAATCTACCTGGCTTTGTAAAGCAATACCATTTTTATACCATTGATATTGTTTTACATTTTTAGTATTTAGACCAAATTTTATAGAATCGCCTTCACATTTTGTGAATAGTAAAGAAGGATTGCTCAGTAATTGAGGTTTAGATATTACTTTAACAGTAATATCCGTAGAGGATATATCGGAGCATGTTCCATATGCATCTAAAATATATTTATAAATTCCTGAATCTGGAAGTGTTGCATTATTTGAAATTAATAATGTTGTATTTGAATCATTTAAAGGAAGATTATTTTTAAACCATTTAACATTTTTAGCATTACTAAAATTAGCTTGTAATTCTAATTTAGTATTTTCACACACAGTTTTATTAGATGGGATAAAATTAGCTATAGGCTTAGGTGAGACAGTTATGATTGTATTACTGGAATATGCTGTTGAACATCCTTTGTAGCTTTTAGCTTCAATGAAATAATATCCAGTATCGGTCAATTTGGATCGTTGTCTAGTAAATGAATCTGCAAATTCAAATTGAATTGGACTTCCATTTTTATACCATTGTAGCTGCGTATAATTATTAGGTGTGGATTTGATCTTTAATTCAGCACCTTCACAAAGTTCAATTAATGGAGTTAATGGATTTGTAAACGATGGATGCGGAACTACATTTAACTTAAAAGTATTTGATGTAATTTCTTTACATCGGTGTTTATCATTAATTTTAACTTTATAGTCACCATTATCGGATAATTGAACATTATTAAAATTAATGGTTGATTTGTTTGGAGCTCCAATTACAACATTATTTTTCATCCATGTAAATGTATCGGCAAGGATATGATTGAGCATATTAGAGTCAGATCCACCAATACAAAGATTTAGATAATTTAGGGTATCAATAATGGATGCAGTAGGATAAAATGAAACTAAAATTTTCTTAGAAAGAGTATCTCTATTACATATACTGTCAGATGAAATGGTTACACTGTAAAATGCAGCATCTTTTAGGCTTGTATTTGGAACAATATATGATTTTGAGGTAGATGTAATTATGGCGGTATCATTTCTATTCCAAGTAAACTTATTTCCAAAAATATCTGTGGCAATACTAAGTTTTAAACTATCTCCTTGGCAAAGCTCAGTTCTTTCTATATCTTTTGTTATTAAGGGTACTCTAGCATTTATAACTCTAGCAGTAAGCGTATCCAATGAGCCATAACATGGATTTGGAGAAATTCTAATATTATGAAAATACATGTATTGCGTAATTAGATTTCCCAAGTTATATCCACTTGTAAGTGTCATAGATCCTGAAGGTACTGTAAAATTGTATGGACCTATTGTGGAGCTATTAAGTATAGTGAAATTACTTAAAAACTTTGCGATTAATCGGTATTCTGTTCCTGCATTAGGAACAGATAAGTTTAAGGGGATTAGAGTTGCGGTTGTTGCATTAGGTGCCGTTACAGTGATTGTATCGGTTTCTGATATTACATTGCCCGCTTTATCTATTACAGCTACTACTATTCGTCCTCCTGTTGCTTGACAAAATAGATTACAAGAGTTTATAATGATGGATCTTGAAGTATTAAAAGCTATTCCAGTGTTGATACTTACAAAATTTAATGCAGTGCCGAGTGTTGTTCTTCCAATTATTTCATTGGATTGTCTTCGAGCTCTTACATAATATGAAGTAGTTTTATTGATATTTGGAGTAGTAAATCTTTTTCCAACATTAATAAAATCAAATTTATCACTTAACGTAGAATTATACCAAACAAAAGAATCAGATGCGGCTCCATTAACGGATAATAATAAAGAGCCACGTTCACAAATTCTACCTGTGTCTAATTTTTGGGTAATAGTGGGATTTACTACTGCAAAAGTAGCCGTAGAAACAGTAGCACTTATATTCCCAGCATCTGTAACAGTAACTCTAAATGATTTCGCTGAATCTAATATAGCTTTTATTGTTTTTGAAGTACCAAGTAATGTTGTACCCGAAAACCACTGATATGAAAATGGAGGACATCCTCCTGTATGGTTTACAGATAAAGTAATTTCGTCTTGTAAACAATTACTCACAAGTCCATTATGAGATATGATTGGAACAATAGATCCACTGGATAAATTTACTCTTAATCTATTTGTATCTCTAACACAATTGTTATTGTCAGTAATTCTTACTCCCAAGTTTGTTGGAAATGAGGTAAAAGTTACATCTAAAGAGTCTGTTATATTTGTTATAAGGTTATTATTCAATGTCCATTTATAATCTAGTGGTTTAAAGTATATTTTATAATCTTCTACTTCACCTTGATTATGAATTACATCGTTTAATTGTATAGGATTAATACTATTAACTACTCTAATTCTTGAAAAACCAGGTTTTGTATTTTTTTTGATATAAATATTACCCGTTTCCGTTCTTCCTCCTCGAGTAGGTGAAGTTACAGAATTATACACCATTTCACCAATATCATTAAAATAACCATTTCCGTTAAAATCAATATAAATAGCAAAATAATTATATAAAGTATTTGTAGAAGAACTTGATATTGAAATAGGATAGCTTTGTCCTATATTAAAAGTATCAGTTCGGATACTAGAAAAATTAGAATAGGCTCCAGCCGTTCCTGAAGCTGCGCCAATAGTTCCCGTTAGACTATTGATTGTAGATGAGTTATTAAGAGTTCCAATTTGAAAATTTGTAATATCAGCACCCGTTGTTGGAGCATTAATTGTTGGAGGTACGTTGAAAGAAATTGGATCGGGTGCTATTTGTCTGAAATATCGAGCTGTATTATTTATACAAGCTGAAGTATCTCCAGAAATTATGGGAATATACGCACCAGAAACAACATTGTCATTATAAAAATAGAATGGTGAAAACGTAGTATCTTCTGTACTCATAATCCCTTCAATTCTATAACCTACTAAGGCATTCGCTGGAGTAGGTATAGGGATATTTGCCGTATATATATTTCCACCAGATGTAGTCATACGAACTCTAGTATTAGCCCCACCATCAAAATTATATACCAACATAATACTGTCCAATGCATTGCCAGGGGTAACTGTAGCAGATACAATTCTGGATTGGGGTATACAAGGATTTGTAGCGGCAGTATGAGATACTGAAGTAATATTTGCTCTTGTCAATGCACTTCCAATATATTCGTCCGCACCAATATCTGGTTTAGTCAAATTTCTGGCAGTTAAATCAATGTCAAAGAACATACCGTTGGCAATTCCTCCTCCCTTTACTTTAGATACGGCATTTGGAGTTATATGAAGGTCTGTAGCTGAAACAAAAGGTGGATTTTCAATAATACTATTAAACTCTCTCTGTATGGCATCTTGCCAATTGGTAAGAGTGGTTAATATTGTAGTGCTTGAGCCTAATACCCCAACGTGCCCACTTGGTACCCAATAGCTATTATTATTTATAAGTGTAGTAGCGGGTATATTTTGTGTGAATAAAAAATGTGCAAATGTGTTTAATCCTATATTTCTATTGACAAAAATATTGTTTTGTAATGAAGCTAAATTAGAAATTCCATTTGTAAATGCAATTCCATAATTAGAATAGTTTAATACGGTTCCTTGATTTGGAACTTCATTGAATACTATTGTATTATTATCTATTTTTAAATTAGTAAAACCATTTCCCGAAATACGAATTCCATAAGAAGCATTGGCAGGTGGGGGATTGAATTGTGCAATATTTCTTCTTGCAACTATATCTCTAATAAAATTATTGCTAATTTCAACTGATGTGGCCTCAGATGCACCAGAAAGTAAAATGCCAAATACCCCAAATGTGGCAGTTGTATAATTTTTAATATTCCTAATATTGTTGAATCTAATTATGGTTCCAGCCGTACCTGCGCCAAGTTCAATTGCTTCAGCATCAGCTCCATAGCCTGTAATAGCATTTTGGCCTACTTGAATATCATTACCTTCAATCAACGCAAAACCACCGTTTGAGATCCCAGAATTTGAACAAGTATTGCTTATAAAAATCCCTGTATTTGTTACATTGTCTGCATCTACACTATTTCCTATTACATTGTTTTGAATTTTAAGTGAGCTAAATTCAAAATTAGTTGTTCCTATTACATGGATTGCATTCGTAAATCTTCTAAATTCATTATTTAAAATAGTTATATTTGAGTTTAAGAATCCAGGGGTTAGAAGATTTGTTGTATTTACTCCAGCGATAACAATTCCATAATTTAGAGATGTGATTGCGGCTACGCCATTTCTAGGACCAATAAATATACAATTTTGAACTTTATTATTATCTGCGCCATCTGTAGTAGAATTTGAACCAAATTTTATATGTGCAATATTTGCGATTGTTGAAAAACCAGACGAAAATGTTAAGTTTCTTGTTCCTGGAGTATTGGCATCATCCCCTTCTATTGTTACGTTATCTACGCCATTAAATTCTATGATGCTTCTGTTTGTATTTCTAGTTGTATTTGCATTAACGATAACATTACCTACTGGTCTAATTAGTATATTATTGTAATTGGATAAACCAGTGTTTGATGCATTTAAAGGGATTGGTAAAGCAGGTTCTATCGTATTGCTGACAATTGAAATTGTAATATTACCCCCATGAACTCCATTATTTATTGCCGTAAAACAACTGTTTAATGTTGTGTAACTTCCTGAAAGAGTCCCAATAGTCGCAACGATATTTACCTGAGATTTTGAAGTATATGCAAGAAAAACAAGTAAAATAAAAATACTAGTTTTTCTAGTTTTATAAATTATATTGTACAAATTCACCATAGGAATTTTTTTATTTTTTTCAACTCACAAAGATATTAAAAAAAAATAAATTTAAATAAGAAAAATTTGTAACA
>JBIPMU010000184.1:0-3628 GCA_044377205.1 Chitinophagales bacterium
ACCAAATATACGAACCATAATAAAATAGAAATGAGGAATACCTTCTCTCCACATTATCACTTCATGAAGTTCTTTAAATGTTAAACTTGGATCAGCCTCTTTAAGTGTGTGCAATTCATCAAGCCATGCACCTTGAAAACCAATGTTGTAAAATCTAAAAATAGCCGCTAAAATTAAAATTGCGATTAAAATGAAATTGAGATTAATTGTTCTGCTATTTGTATTGTTGCTAAAAATGACACTAATATCCATTTATTCTAATATATAATTAATCACAGTTTGCACATCTAATTCATAAAACAAAGGTAATCTAACTAATGTATCGGTAAAAGTATCGGTATTTGGCAAACTTCTGCCATCGTGTTTATCAATAAAATATAGGCTTGAATGTAGGCTAATATAATGAAATACAGGGTGTATATCTTTTGCTTTAAGTTTGTTAATTAAAGCGGTTCGTTGTTCCATGCTTTTGCATTTCAAAAAAAACATATGCCCGTTATTTGTAGCATAGTTTGGCACTTGTGGCAGTTCAATTTCATTTGATTTAGCCCAATCTAATAATTGGTTATAATAGGCATTCCAATGCTGATTTCTCACATTTTGAATTGCTGTTAAATTTTCCAATTGCGCCCATAAAAAGGCAGCAATAATTTCAGATGGAAGAAATGAACTTCCAATATCAACCCATCCATATTTATCTACTTCGCCTCTAAAAAACGCAGAGCGATTGGTTCCTTTTTCCCAAATAATCTCAGCTCTGTTAATAAATTGCTCGTCGTTAATTGCTAACATTCCTCCTTCACCTGCAATAATATTTTTGGTTTCATGGAACGAAAATGCGGCTAAATGTCCTATTGAACCCAATGCTTTTTTGATTCCGTCTTTTCCTGTATAATAACTATCTATGGCTTGTGCAGCATCTTCAACAACAAATAGATTGTTTTTTGAAGCCAATTCCATAATTACATCCATATCACAAGCTACACCTGCATAATGAACAGGTACTATTGCTTTGGTTTTTGATGTAATTAAGGATTCAATTTTTGATACATCAATATTGGGATGATTTGGCATACTATCAGCAAAAATTATTTTTGCTCCTCTAAGTACAAATGCATTTGCAGTTGAAACAAAAGTATAAGATGGCATAATTACCTCATCTCCTTCTTTAATATTAATAAGTATAGCGGCCATCTCTAAAGCATCAGTACATGATGTTGTTAGTAAAGCTTTTTTAAAACCAAATTTAGTTTCAAAAAATTTTTGACATTTTTGAGTATATTTTCCGTTTCCTGAAATTTTACCTGAAAAAACAGCATCTGTAATATATTCAGTTTCTTTTCCTGTTAAAAATGGTTTGTTAAATGGGGTCATAAAAATTTTATTAATTTAGCTGGCTTACCAACATATATTCCACTTCTATTTATAGATTTTACTATTACAGTTGCCGCACCAAAAATAGTTTCTTTTACAATAGATATTTTATCTTTTATTACGGTGCCAATTCCGATAAAACATTCATCTCCAATAGAACAAAATCCTGCAATTGATACTATTGGTGCTAAAAAGCAACTCAATCCAATTGATGTGTCATGAGCTATTGTACAATTTAAATTAATTATTGAATTATCTTTTATCATTACATTTTTATCTACAACACTCTTTGGATACATTACACATCCGTCACCAATACTTTCCGATTCATCAACCCAACAAGTTGAATGAATAATTTTTCCAAACTTAACTTTATCTTTTAAGGTCAAATATTTTTCTGTCCTTACTTTTAAATGATTGTATCCTATTCCATTCAACATTTCCTTAAATTTTTTTTTCGTTGTAATCATTAATTAATTGATTTGTATTTCCAGAAATTTCATCTCCAACACTAAAATCATCATAAAAAAAACTTAATCATAATGGCCGTCATTTAAAGCAAAATTAGCAATTTGTTTACCAAGTCCTCCTGCGCCTAATATTGCTAAAACTTTACTCAAAATTCTTTTAATAATTACACTAGGTCTTCCTTGAACTTGTTTAAAAATTTTATAAATATAGATTCCTATTAATCCTAAAAAAGTTGATATAATTCCTAAAATTAACACATTAATAGCAACAATTGATGTCCAACCTAATTGAACTTCATATTGATGAATAATTTTTTGCATCGATAAATATATTAAAAAAAGAAAGCTGAAAAAGGAAATTGATATACCAATGTAAAATAACCATTCTAAGGATTTTCCGGAAAAAGATGTAATGGCTTGCAACATTAATTCAGCTCTTCGTTTTATAGTATATGTGCTTACTCCTTCGCGCTCTCCCTTTTCTACAGGGATGCCTTTTTGATTAAAGCCTACCCAATACATCATACCCTTTTAAATAGATTAGCATCTTGTAAACGCAAAAAATTATTTACATATTGTTTAGTCATTAATCTTTCTGTCAAAATATTATGTTGAATTTTAGTGTCTGATAATTTATTAATCAAAACCCAAAAAATACTTCCGGCTTTTTTTTCAATAAAATTACCTTTTCTTACTTCTTGATAACCATATACTATATCTAAAGAAGTATCCTTTTTTATTTCATTATAGTAATTAACCAAAACACTTGGTGGTGTTTCTAAATCATTATTATTTAAAAAAACATATTCTCCAGACGCAAAATTTAATCCAGCTGTTATTGCATAATGTTGTCCGAAGTTTCTACTTAACTTAAATCCAAAAACATTTTTATTTTTTTTTGAAATCTCAACTATTTTTTGCCATGATTTATCGGGACTAAAATCATCAACTAAAATAATTTCAAAAGAATTAAAAGCTGAAGGAATATTATTTGATATTCGTTCAACTAATTCATCTAAAACTAATTCAGCTCTATAAACTGGGGAAACTATAGATAATTTCATATGCTAATAAATTACTCTTCCTGTAAATAATTCCTCAATATCAATTTCGTCTTCTGGAAGTACATTTTCTAAAATAATATTTCCTGTGGCTACTATCTTCCCTTCAATATGTTGAATAGGATATACAATCATATCATTTGAACCTCTATGATATACTTTTATGATTTGTGAGTGTAAATATTTACCATAAAAACGACCATCACCAAAATAAAAATTTAATAACATTTCATTACAAAAGCCATTTATGTAAAAATTAGAGACCGTATTGCTTTCAACTACAAATTGATTATTATCAACATCAATATAAAAATCTCCTGTTCCTGCTTTATCGCCATCATCACCTAATGAAAATAAACGAACTATTGGCGAATGTAATGTGCCTTCTGATTGTATTTTTTGCTCTGTTTTACTATGTAATTCTAGTTCTTGAATTAATGGAAATGTTGATATTGTACCATCTGGAACCGTAACATATACCGTTGTTTGTCCATAATCACGGGCAATATTACATGTAGAATTATCTTTAACTACAAGCATATCTCCGTTTAATCTTACTTCTATATCATCAATAATATTATCTGATGTTGCTATATTAACTTCATAGTTTGGGCCTTCTTTTATGACCAACCCAACACCGTCATAGACTTTTATTTTGGTGAAATTTTCTATTGGGAAACTTTGAGTAATTCTATTGCCATTTCCTTTAAAACAATCTTCTGA
>JBIPMU010000185.1:0-3623 GCA_044377205.1 Chitinophagales bacterium
CAAAATCTTTTAACTGAAATGGATTGTATCCATTATCTGTTATATTTTTTAGATATATACTCTGGTTCGAAAAACTAGGGTGATATTCTTCTTTATAAGTTATTAAATCAGAAAGTTTTTGATGCCTATTAGGGAAATTTTTAGGGCTAATTTCCAGGGCTTTAGTCATGGAATTAAACTTTGTATTAGAGATTATAGTTCCACTAATATTTAGTTGAGTAGTAGCATATAAGTCTAATAAAACAAAAATGAGTACTAACGAAATTTGATATTTTTTTGTTTTGAAAAGAATAAAATAGCATGATATTAAAAAAATGAATTGAATGGTGGCTTGAAAAATAAGACGTGTTTGAAAATTATCCGAAATCTTAAAAATTTCAGATTTGCTATAATCCCAAAAATGAAAAAATTCAAAACCACCTTTATTATATATTCCAAAACCAATACCAATGCCACAGATTAGCATTAAAAATAGTATTGTAATACTAAGAATTTTATCTAATTTGGAAGATTTGTTTTGAAAATAAAATTGAAATCCTTGGGCTGATATTACTAGGAAACAAATTATGAAGAAAACTCTGAATATGCTTGGAAAACGAAATAAGTTCATTAAAGGGATATGAAGATATAGCCATAACCGAACGGGGGTAAATTCTCCAAAAGAAGCTAAAAGGCAAATGAATCCAATAAGTATCCAAAAGATTTTGTTTTTCCATTTTGAAAAAATAAAGCTTATTGGAAAAAAAATTATTGCCAATAAGCCACTATATACATTTGTCATTGAAATATCTGAAGGTATAAAAGCAGATTTGATGGCTGTAAGGAATGGATAAATCAAAGAAATCATTGCAATGGGTGGAAAAGGCATGTATAATGATTTTTCTGGAGAAACGCCTTGTCCTCGAGTAATTAATTCTTGGTTTTCTATTATTGAATATAAATATCCTGATGAAATAACTAGTGTGAGTATGCCGCTAAAGCAAATTAGATATATTATTTTGAATAATTTTGGAGGGTTTTTCCATGATTTTTGATAAAATACTTCATTAAAAAAATACAATATTAGAATATATCCCAAAATTATGATTAAGGCAGGATAACCTCCCGATAAAATTAAGCTAAATAATAAGCTCAAAGCTAATCCATATCGGTAATCTTGAGTGTCAAGTAATTGGATAAAACTGCCCAAAATCCAAGGGATATAACATGCACCAATTATATAGGTAAAATGTTGAGCATTGCCTATAAAAAAACCACATAATTGATAACTTATAGCAAATAAAATTGCAGGATAGATTTGTATTTTTAGTTTTCTTAATAAATAATAAAATCCAAAACCCGCTAAAATAATATGAAATATAAACTCAATATGAAGGTCATATAGACTATAGCCATTAAAGCAAAGTATCCATGTCAAAGGATACCAAAATCCACTTTGAGGGTCGGCATGAAATGGATATCCTAGATATATATATGGATTCCAAAAAGGTATAATGCCATTGGATAAAGATTCGCCAATAAAGTATCGAAATGGAAAATATTGATCCATCATATCAAATTGCATGGTATAATCAAAAAGACTGATTTGCCAAAAACATAGTATTGGGAAAACAATAAGAAGAATCAATGTTAATCGATTCCAGTTTTTTTTGTTTAGATTAAGTTTTATTTTTGAAATCATTAAGCTAGTTTAACTATGGTTAAATTCCATTGTTTTTATCTTTTTGATTTTCGGGAAGCCCAGTCTCTCATATTGAGAACAAATGTAAATTGATGTCCAATACTTACAGCGGATAATTTTGAAAAAGAGTATCCAAATTCGTATTTCCTACTGTAAATGCCAAATCCAAGTGCTAATCCTGGAATACCTCTATAATTACTAAATGTTAATTCCTCAGCTCTTCTAAAATCATAACTAAAACCTGCTTTAAAGCCAGAACCAATAATAAATTCGCCTGAAAATACAAAATGACTCATTATGCTAGTTGCTAAACTATTTTCTGTACCTATATATGGGTCAAATGCCCATATTTGAGTATTTAATGAGTTTAGAGAAGTACTAGCATCCGATTTGAAGAGATTGTGAGCTAATATTGTATAGCGAAAGGGTAATTTAGACAGTTTTTTGCTAAATGCTATTTGTGCATCAAAAGGCATAGCTGCAGATGAGCCTCCCATACTTATAAATTGGTACCCCATATTTTTAAGCAAAAAAGCAACTTGTATATTTCTATCGTCATCAGAGTATAAGACAGATGCGTCAAATGCTATTCCTACATTATTTGCCAAATAATAATTTCCATAAGCAAGTTTTGCGGATGCACCAAAATGATAATCACCAATTTGTTTTTTTGTAGAAATATAGAATGAACTTTCTACAGGAGTGAATTTCTGGAGAGTATTTCCTTCAATATCTACACTTCTCTGTTCGGGATAGGCTATAAAATTGCCTCCAAACATGAGGGGAACATCCCATTTGTTGTTCCATGTTACATAGCTGAAATTAGAATATATAGAAGAAAAATAAAAATTAGAAGAAGCCAAAATCTTTCCAAGCATATCTTCATTTAATAATGCGGGGTTAGAGCCTGAGATCGAAACATCCGAATCATATGATGCAATAGCACATTTATTTAGGTATTGATGCCTTGAAGATTGAGGAATATTAAGAAAACTAAAGTTTGATTCTCTTGAAAAATCTTGAGAAAAACTTTTTGAAATTTCAAATATTAGTAAAAAGAAAAATAATAATTTTCTCAAAATTAAGGTGTTTTTTTCACTTTTAAGAACATACAATATTAGTAATAATTGTGTATTTGGTCTTTTTTTTCTTAAAAGGTATAATAATTTTTCCCTATTGATTGATATCTTTTAGTTATTTAAAATAAATTTAATAATTTTTAACATTTTGACATTAGAGAAAGCATTACTTTTGTGTTGTTAATTTAACTATGTATCCAATAACTAAAAAATAAATATTTATGAGTAAGAAAAGATTAATGTTAGTAGAAGATGATATCAATTTGGGAAATTTGATATTCGATAATCTTGAGATCTATGATTATGATGTGACCTTATATAGAAATGGGGAAGAGGCATGGAATAATTTTGAAAAGGGAAAGTTTGATATGTTGTTATTAGATATAATGATGCCAAAAAGAGATGGACTTAGTTTAGCTAAAGAAATCCGAAAAGTAGATATGTCTATTCCTATTATTTTCTTAACAGCAAAAAGTTTGAAAGAAGATAAAATTCAAGGTTTTAATGTAGGTGCCGACGATTATTTGACGAAGCCTTTTGAAATGGAGGAATTATTTGCAAGAATGGAAGCGATTTTTAGACGATCTCAAAAAGGAGTTAATGTTGATGGTATTATTGATTTTAAATTGGGAAAATATAATTTTAATCTTATCAACAGAACCTTGACGGGAGAAAATGAAACCCATAAATTGACTACTAAAGAAGCAGGATTGTTGGAGCAGTTATGTATCCAACAAAATGGAATTTTGACAAGAGAAATTGCTTTAAAAGCCGTATGGGGATGTGATAATTATTTTACAGGAAGAAGTATGGATGTCTATATTACTAAAGTAAGAAAATACCTTAGTGGCGATCCATCAATT
>JBIPMU010000186.1:0-3621 GCA_044377205.1 Chitinophagales bacterium
ATTTAGGATTTGTATTTTAATTCTCTCTGGGATTTTTTCACCTGTAAGGGTAAAAATAAATTGCGTAGATGTGCTAAAAGGATTAGGGTAATTGAGCACTTGGCTCACTTGCATTTTTGTAATAACTCTAAATCCAATTTTGTAGTCGTAGCGTGCATTTTTTCCGCTACTGTTACCACTTTTGTCGGTATCTTTTATAATCAATTCATATTTGCCATCGGTAAGTGTAGGGGAGAATTGAATAGTAGCTACATTGTTTTTAGAGTTTGTAGCGGCTATAAATTGAATATTGTTTTGTGCTAGGTAAATAGGATTGACATTACCTTGAGGATCTTTCAAGTAAAGTTGAATTAATGACGTGTCATTAAGCAGCAGGAATTGATTTTCATCTTTTAATTGAATTTGAATTTGAGGCTTGGAAGAAACTAGCTCATTATTGAGAATGTGAATGCCATCAAATGTGACATCTAAAAGAGGATTCACTTCATCAGGCTTGGTATAAAAAGAGGTTTGAAGATAATTGTTGAATTCATATTTTTCGGTTAAATATCCCGTGCCTTTTGGATTAATTTCTATCTGTACTTGATTGTTTTTTATAAAATAATTGGGATATGGGAGTACAAAGTTGATTTTACCATTTTGGAGTGAATTGATCGCTGCTACTTTTTGAGAAAAAGTTTGGCTTTGTGATCCACTCGTCAATATCATTTTTACCCAAAAACTATCTATATTGGCAGGAGACACATTCGTGACCCCAAAGCCAAGATTTGAAGTTTCACCTGAATAAATGCTGTCTTTAAGCTCATAATAATAGTCTTTATTGATCAATAATTCGGGGACATCTTCTTCATATAATACACGCCAGAAATTGAGTTGTGAAGGATTTCTATTGGTATTGTCTTTGGAGTAAAATCTCAGTTTCAGTTTTGGATATTGTATTGCAGATATTCCGGCGAGGGAAGTATCTACAATGTCTGAATTGAATGTATAAAGTAGATTTTCTCTATTTGAATTATCAATTCCATAAATATAAACCCAATTTGTATCTTTGCTTGGGGATTCTAATGCTTGAAGATTATGGTGATATGATCCCCATTTTTTTACCGGACCAATCACTGTAGAGCTCATGCCACCTTCATTCCAGTTTCCAATAATATTTATATTTCCATATGTTTTAGATACAAAATCCGATCCATTTACCTGATAAGGAGTATAGCTTGGGTCATTTTTTCTATATCCAAAAATTAAAGGGGCTTTAATTGTTCCATTTGTGAAATTGGAAATATTTTGAAGTCCAGCATTTGTAAAATAGGATATCAATGTATTGTCCCATTTTGTATAATCAGGTTTTTTGAGTGAATAGAAAATTAGATAGTCGCCATTTGGTACTTGATTGATAAAATTCATCAAGACTGAACTCCATTTTGTATTGGGGACAGGATGCGTAAAAGGCGTAATTCCTGTATCTGGAAATACAAACCCTTCTCTTGGAATACCATCGTACCCAAATTGAATAGACCCATAGCTGCCATAGCGTGCACCATTTATAATGGTATCTATGCTTTGTTTGGGAATTCCCGTTTTTCCATCCAGCCAAATTACATTGAGCCCAGAGCCTATTCTGCTTGCCTCTCTTAGTACTTGCATCCTTGCCGAATTGAGATACCATTCTACCTCATAGGTATTTGATGACCCATCTAATCTAATATAAATATTTTTCAAATCATCTAAAAATTGAAAGGTTCTATTGGATTTGAGTTGAAAGTTGTTGTAATTATCTTTTTGAAATTGAAAATAATGAGACTGATTCCATCCCCCCTTGTTTTTACCTTTTAGATAAATAAAGGAACTAGTATGCCATACCATAGGTTTTTTTGTGTATGAACTATCAATTCCTGTTCTCCAGTAATAAACGGTACTGTCTTTTAATGCCGTATTTGGAAACCAATTAAAGACACTTCCATCGGTTATAGATTCATTTGTTCGTAATATTGGAGAATTAAAAAGTTGAGAGGTGTCTATTTGAATTATGTACTTTTTTGGTGTTTTGCTTTGATTGGAAATAGAGCTATAGAGAGTTATACTGTCATTTCCAATTATTGAAAATTCATAGGGAAATATAGGGAAGATATCCTCTGATTCTATCAATACTTCCAATCCATTTTTGACTTCATTGTTAGATTCGCTGATCTCCACGATTTGATCATCTGCATCAATTTTTATGGTAAATGTATTGAGCCCCAAGCCAATATTTTGATCTTTTACGGGAATTTTAATTTCAAAGGTATCTTTGAAATAGGACGCAGGTACTATTTTTTCATATAGTATTTTAGTCCCATTATTTAAGCGTTCTAGCTTCAGTTTTATATCGCGTTTAATAGCTTTTCCCAAATTTTGAACAATTACAAATATGGAGAAACTATCTATCGAAGCGGATACTACTTTTGGATTTATATAAAATGAATTTTTATCGATATAATAGTCTGGAGAATTATATTGATTCATCAAAACACTTGGATCACCATTAATATTATATTCTAATGCTGTAGTATAAAGATAATTGAGATTAAAATTTACTTCATTAACAAGACTAATAGTGGATTGTCTAGTCAACTCTCCTAAGGATTTGTTATAATATTTATCATTTAAATGTTTGTAAAACCATTTTGAATAATTATAAAGTGATGCATCAAGTGCAAAATTTGTAGAGGCAATAAAAGCAATGGCTCCTTTTTGTTTACCATTTATAAATTGTTCGCTATAGGAAGGAGATGAAGAAAATACATTCCCAGAATTACAACCATTTGCTAAAAAAGCAGGATATTTCCCTTTGTTTTTGAAATTACTTGGGTCAGTAATTCCTACATCAAAAACTGTAGCCGAGCTGTGTCCAAAAAAGGTAATCAAACTTACGCCTTTATTAATTCTATTTTCTAAGTCAATTGCGGTTTCATCTGGTGCAATATCAGTACCATTTTTAAATAATGAAAATACCCTAGCTCCAGTAAGCGTGTCTATAATCTGTTTTTCGAATTCTTTTAGATTGGCTTTGAAATTTTGTTGCTGTTCGGTTCCCGTTCCACCTCCCAAATGGATAACCCATTTCATATATTCTTTATTCAATGGATTTTGAGTTATTGGTACTGTTTTATTATATTCTATGTTGTATTCTTTCAGTTTATCCAAATAATTTCTTACATCATAAGGAGAAAAAACGGAAAGTCTTCCAATATTAACAAAAGGTATTACCGATGAATCCATTGTACCTAGAAGAATATCAGAGGGGAAATGCCCAAAAGATGAAACATGAAGTGAATTGTATATTGTGCTATTGTATCCTCTCAGCCCATGAGGAGCAAATGATTTTCCAATCAATAATACATTTTCTAAACTAGTATCTTGCCAAGAATGGGCAAATTGAAGAAATTTTCGAATAGATAATGGATGTTTTGGATGGCCATAAGCAAACATATTGTCTAGCTCGTCTTGATAGACTACACTTACAATAAAATTTCCCCCAGCATTACTTTCTTTATATGTTTTATATTCATCTATTACATCGAGATTATTACTATCTTTTGTTAATGTTTTATTAGTAATAAGGATGAAATTGCCTTTTTT
>JBIPMU010000187.1:0-3611 GCA_044377205.1 Chitinophagales bacterium
AAAAAAGAGAACAATTATATTATAAAATCAATCCAACAATACCAATTCCGGTTCAGGCAAGTGAAGTCCATGGGATTTATGATAAAGATGTTATAAATTGTCCTAAGTTCAGTGAAGTAGCAAATGAAATTTTTAATTTTATTGCGGATGCAGATTTAGCGGGATTTAATTCAAACAAATTTGATATTCCTTTGTTGGTTGAAGAAATGCTTCGATGTGATTTGGATATAGAGATTGAAAACAAAAAAAATGTAGACGTTCAAGTGATTTTTCATAAAATGGAAAAAAGAACCTTAGAGGCGGCCTATAAATTTTATTGCCATAAAGAATTGATAAATGCTCATTCTGCAATGGCTGATACTGAGGCTACTCTAGAAGTGTTGCAATCTCAGCTTGATCGATATCCGGAAATTGAAAACAATATTGATTTTATAAGCGCTAATTTTGGAAGCTATACCGATCATTTAGATAGCGGTAAGCGTTTTTTAAAAACACCAAAAGGCGTTGTGCTTTGTTTTGGAAAACACAAAGACAAAACACTAGAACAAATAGCAAAAGAAGATTCAGGATATTTTAAGTGGATGTATGCGGCAGATTTTGGGCTTCATTCAAAACAAGTATTAAAAAAATTGTGTCTGGAAAGGGGCATTAGATTTGAATAAAATGAAAGAGAGCTTAGTTATCATTCCTACATACAATGAAATTGAAAACATTGAAAAAATGGTGGAGAAGGTAATGACTTTTCCAGCACATTTTCATTTGTTGATAATTGATGATGGCTCACCAGACGGAACAGCATTAAAAGTTAAAGAAAGACAATCCGACTTTTCGGAACGATTGTTTATCTTGGAGCGAAAGGGAAAATTGGGATTGGGAACCGCCTATCTCATGGGGTTTGAATGGGGTTTGACCCAAGGGTATGAATATTTATATGAAATGGATTGTGATTTTAGTCATAATCCAGATGATTTATTTAGGCTAAGAAAAGAACTTGAGCAGGGTGCCGATGTTGTAGTAGGAAGCCGATACGTTGTTGGGGGTGATGTAAAGAATTGGGATATGAAACGTATTTTATTATCAAAAGGAGCCTCATTATATACTAGAATTATTACTTGGTTGCCCGTAAAAGATACAACGGCAGGATTTGTAGGATACAAAAGGTCTTTCTTAGAAAAATTAGATTTTTCAAAAATAATATTCAAAGGATATGCTTTCCAAATTCAAATGAAATTTGCCGCATATCAATTAGGATTTAAAATTGTTGAAATCCCAATAACATTTAAAGATAGAGAGTTAGGGACATCAAAAATCTCCTCAAATATAATAAAAGAAGCCATTTTTGGGGTTTTAAAATTAAGGTGCGATAGTTTTTTCATGAAATATTCAAAATAAAATATAAATTCGCACAAACTAATCGTTAAAAAACATATATAAATTCAATTTGAAAGCTATCGGAGTATTTTTTTTATTCTATGTCACAATGGCAAAAATTTTTGCCTCTGGGGATTCAAGTAAATTGGTTTTTTTAACATCTAAATCCGAGCTTCAATTTAAAGTAGAAAATAATACCGAATCTTATACTACCCATATTCGCTACAAGCCAAAGGATAGCGTATGGATGTCTTTCACGGGATTGCTAGGTATAGAAGGCGCAAGATTATTAATAGACAAAGACAGTATTTATATTCATAATAAATTAGAAAAAATGTATTTTTCTAAGCCTATTCAAGAAAAAA
The DNA here is from genome assembly GCA_044377205.1 of Chitinophagales bacterium. Lineage (GTDB taxonomy): Bacteria > Bacteroidota > Bacteroidia > Chitinophagales > JADJOU01 > CHPMRC01. Next base: position 1,737 of record JBIPMU010000187.1, read on the forward strand.
ACGAATGGGTTCCTTTTGGTTTTACTATGGAAGATTGGGACGTATTGCTTACAAATACTTCAGGCTTATCAAGTTCTGAGAAAAAACCTATGGAAACGATAGAGAAAAAAATAAATGACAGTATAATTAAAAAATTCACATTTGATGTAAATAATCAATTAGAAAAATATGAAATTATAAACGTATTTTCTAATGAACGATGTTTAATTTATTTTTCTAATTTTTCTAAGATAAATAAAGAAAAATTAAGCTACGCCTATACAAAAAAAATAGTGTTTTCAAGTCCAGGAAATCCCCAAATTGAACTAACAATTAGACACGTAGATTATATATTGAACCAACCCAAAAATATGCCATTTGCCAAACAAAGATGATTATAAGAAAAAGTAAGCAGGTTTTTGTATTTATAATATTATTTAGCATTTGTCTTAATGTAATGGGACAGACTGCTTCAAAAAAAATGCAGTTACAGCGAGAGTATAATAATCTCAAAAAAGAAATCAAAGAAATAGAATCCAATATACAAAGTAGAAAAAAACTTCAAAATATTTCTCTAAAAGAAATAGCAGACCTCAATGCAAAAATTGAAACAAGAAAAAAGTTGGTGGTGAATATGGAAAGCCAACTAAAAGAGATAGATCAAGAACTTGTTGTCCGTCAAAATGATGTTTTGAAAAATAAAGAAGACATTGTAAGGTTCAAGGAAGAGTATGCAAAAATGATTCGTTGGATTTATAAAAACAATGATAATTCACGCACCTTCAAACTTGCTTTTGTAATGCAATCTGGAAATTTCAAAGAGGCGTGGAATCGTATGAAATATTTGAAAAAATATGGAAATTATAGAGCAAAACAGTCAATTGTAATTCAAAATAATATCAATAGAATTCTCCATCGTGTAACGGCTTTAATGAATACAAAACAAGAAAAAGCCCAATTGATAGAGAATAACAAAATGAATCAGCTTTCACTTGAAAACGAAAAGGGAAAACGAGATGAAATGGTTCAAAAATTGGGAAAGGAAATGGATGATTTGAAAGGAGAAATAGCTAAGAAAAATCGAGCGGCTGCAGAAATTAATGCTAAGATTAGAAAGGTAATCGAGGAGGAAATTCAAAAACAAAAAATGGCGGAATTGGCTAAGAAAAATTCACAACGTCAAGCCATTAAAAAAGCAAATGAAGAAGCCCTTGCACAAGGAAAAAAGCCTGTTGCAAGAGAAGAGGATATTGAAAATTCACCAGAGGGAATATTATCCAATAGTTTTTTAGCCAGTAAAGGAAATCTTCCTTGGCCTGTTTCTAGAGGTGTTGTGGTTTCTAAATTTGGCAAACAGCCCCATCCGGTAGCATCGGATTTGTTTATTGAAAATAATGGAATAGATATAAAGACCGCCAATAATGCGGATGTAATGTGTGTATATGAAGGCAAAGTGGTAAAGGTATTTGAAATGCCATCGTATCAAAATTGTGTTATGATAAAACACGGAGATTTTTTTTCAGTTTATTCGCATTTATCTAATGTTCATGTGACTGTTGGAAGCGAAGTGCGCGCCAAACAAGTAATTGGCAAATGTGCATTTAGCGAAGATCAAGGCTATGCTTTGACCAATCTACAAATCTGGCATTATCAAGTAAAACAAAACCCATCTATTTGGTTGAAAGCAAGATAATAAAACCTATAATAGTATGATTACACCTACTCTACAAGAACTTATATTTATAGACATTGAAACTGTATCGCAATTCTCTAAGTATGATGAAATATCGGAGGATTTCAAAAAGATTTGGCAGAAAAAAATGCGATATGAATCTGAGCGAAGTCAACTCCCCGAATCTGATTTGTATCAACAAAAAGCAGCCATTTTTGCTGAAT
>JBIPMU010000188.1:0-3587 GCA_044377205.1 Chitinophagales bacterium
TACAGTGCTAGTCTTGGGCTCCAAAAGATTGTTTTCGAGAGTTGATACCGTGCTTTTTAACAAACGATACTCAGCTGCCAATTCTTTGTCTTCCAATAGACTTTTCTTCATTTTATACTGAGAACAAGAATCTGTCTCATCATAAATAGCAGTTAAAAGTTGATTTTTTGTAAAATTTTCTGTCATAGAAATCATTTTAATTGTGAAAACTATCTATAAAACGAGGCTCGTTTTGTTTTATTGTATATATAGTAATAAAAATAAAAATTATTTTTAATTTGATTTAAAAATAGACATAATTAATTGATTATCTATTACTTTAATTTCTACAAAACAATTGAAATCACTTCACGAGGTGATACTTTTATTGTTTTTTCAAACGAACCGTATAGTGTCATAGATTTTTGACTACGGTAAACAATTTTATATTGTCCTTTAGAAACATAAAAAACTTCTTTGTTTCTATTTGGCTGAAAAGTTCCTATTTTTCGAAGTCTTTTTCCTTCATATCGATAAAGATCACCAATCATCGCAAATGTTTTGGAAATACTAATACTAGCAGGATACTCTATATGCTGGCTTGAATATTTATTTGCTTTTATCGTTAAGGGAACTGAATAAATAGGGGCTGTAAGAACATCTAGCGTATAATTCCCTTCTAGTAAATCAACTTTGAATGGCAAAAAGCTTCGATATACGATTTTTTCTTTTTGATAAATCAATGCTTCTACCCTATCATTAAAATTATTATTATTAACGATGATGGTGTCAAACCATACGTCCAAACGACCTTGCGGCGTTTCTACTTTCACAAGATTATGGACGTGTTTTTTTAGCGGGATATTCTTAAACTCTAATTGTGGTTTTGTATATACCTTCATGGAAACCGTATCAAAATTCCCAATCCAAAATGTATCGGGCTTTGCATTGGCTGCCAACGAATGGATAAAAGAGCCAATTGCATTATTTTTTTTATCAAATAATACGAAAGGAACATGCGTTTCGCTGGTATCTTTGTTTTTATTTTTTAGAAATACCGAAAGCGTACGTTGATTAGCTACTTTCTCAAATGAGGCGTACAAATCCCTCTTAAATTCTTCTTTATTTTTCACATTATAAAAATCACCAATACAGTTCATACTTTCAATATCCTTCTGTTCTACGTTCAATCCTATGACGATAGGTTTGACCGATATACGATAATCCAACAATTTTCGAACAATTTCGCAAGGATTTTGACTGCAAGTTTCATAACCATCTGTAATGAGAACAATTAAATTTTTGTGACTATTACATCCCAAATCATCCGCTGCTCTTTCCAATGAATACGCAAGTGGCGTAGATCCTTTAAAAGAAAGACTTTTAAGCTTTTTGACGATACGTGTAGCATTATTTTTGCCCAAAGGAATTTCCAAATGAGAATCTAAACAATCATTAGCTGACAAAGGGGAACGATGTCCATACACACGTAATCCTTGTTCTACATTATAGTTTTTTTGAAGATAAAATGAAAATTCTTCTACCATTTTATGCGAAATATCCCACAAACTCTGTCCATTCCATTTTCTATCCATACTATACGAAGCATCTACTATAAAAAGGACACGATACAAATCTTCGCTATTATCGGCGCAGGTATCTTGGGCTTGAATTTTTAGATTCAAGATTAAAAATAGAAAGAAAAGTATCGCCTTTTTTAGCTGCATTTTATTGGATTAAATAATTGTAGGTCTGATTCTCTTTTAGAAATAACAAATGTTGTTTTGTTTTACTCAATTTTTTAACTTTTTCTTTGAAAACTAATATATAATTTCCCGATATGAGATCAATTTTCTGAGGTATTTCAGTATATGAAACATCCATAATCCATTGATATTGCTCATCCAAAAGCGAAACTTGAAAATTGGTAGAAGCTAATTTTAATTGTAAAGTAGATTTACTAGGCTGATGAAATAATACAGGAGCCTCTTCCGAAATAGTCAAAGAATCTTTGTACAAATAAGGAACGCTCAACACATAACTTTTCAGACTACTTTGCGATTGATAATTAGGTTTCAAATTCCCATCCCAAAAATGATTCAATGAATTAGAATCCGATTTGATTACAAAAAGATTGGAATAGGATTTATCTATATTTAGTATCTCAAAATTAGCAATATTCAAAGGAATATCGATTACATTATGTTTACCTGGAATAATATTTAAATCTTCCACAATATATTCAGGCAAGGTGTGTACTTCCAATCTATACCGATATTGGCTATTCAAATGAATTGTATCGATTCGAGGACTTTGTGTTTTGATAAAATTATAAATATCCAATCCCGAACGCTTGTCATACAAGGAAAAAGGAATATTAAAAATCTGCTGCTTTGAGGTATTAAAAAAACGAATATCGAGTGTGGTACGCAATGAAACTTCGGTCAAAATACTTTTAACTACCTTGGAAAAAGCATCTTTATCTCGGACATCTACAAATTTACCAATACATTCAAGCTTATAAAACGAACTCGTATCTATACCCAATCCAATAATATAAGGACTAATAACAATACGTTTTGAAGTTAATTTTTGCGCAACTTCACATGGCATTCCAAAACAGTTTTCTACCCCGTCGGTTATAAGAATAATCGTATTTTCGTATTGCTCTACATTCTGAAAATCTTTTTCAGCTTGTTCCAATGCATAAGCAAGTGGCGTATTTCCTTTTGGCGTATACTTTCCTATCTGCATTTCTACATCTTTTTTGGTATGCGAATTTGCAAAAGGCAACTCTAGTTTGGTATCGGTACAGATATTATGTTCTTTTGAAAATTGATGGCCCAATAAACGAATTCCTATCTCCACATCTTTGTTCTTGCGGGTAAAACTATCGATCAAACTGGACAAATTGCTCACGGCAATATTCCATTTTTTGAGACCATTCCATTTTTCATTCATACTACCCGATGCATCGAGTATGAACAAAATACGTTTTTGCTTCAATACCGTAAATTTTTCTTGTGCTAATAATGATTGTGCAAAAATAAAAAAACAACAAAAGATATATATGAATCTTTTGGATGCGATAGCTTCAAAAATCAATTGAAATAAACTCCGAAACATCTCGCGGGTTAGTTTCTTAAAAATCAGAAAGCGATGATTTCAATTGACTGAGCGCAAGATCCATTTGCTCTTGATTGGGCGGCGAACCATGCCATTTATGATTATTTTCCATAAAATCTACACCTTTTCCCATTATCGTTTTCATTAGAATAATAATAGGTTTTGGTTGATTTTGAAGCGTTTTAGCATGCTTCAATGTAGCTGATAATTCATCATAATTATTGCCATCGCAAGTCAATACATGCCATCCAAAGCTCTCCCATTTTGCTTGAAGATTTTCTATTCCCAAAACATCTGCTACCGAACCATCTATTTGCTGCCCATTATAATCAACTACTCCTATCAAATTGCTTACTTTGTTGTGTGCCGCAAAAAGTGCAGCCTCCCAAATTTGTCCTTCTTGCAATTCACCATCTCCCATCAAAACAAATACCGATTTTGTATCACCTTCCATTTTTTTACTCATAGCAGCACCACAAGCT
>JBIPMU010000189.1:0-3572 GCA_044377205.1 Chitinophagales bacterium
AAAATGAACTTGGTCATTATATTTTAGATACAGGGAGTCCACATTATATAATTTTTGACTCCATTAAAGATGAGGAATTGATAGAAAAAGCTCGAGCAGTTCGATATTCAGATACATTTCCTGATGGTATTAATGTTAATTGGGCTATTGAAATTGGGAAAAATGAATTATTTGTTCGAACGTATGAAAGAGGAGTAGAAGATGAGACGTACAGCTGTGGCACAGGAGTTACTGCGGCAGCACTTGCATATGCTCATGAATATAAAATAAAAAATGATATTATAAAAATAAAAACAAAAGGCGGCAACTTTTTGATACAATTTGGAGAAGAAAAAGAACATTTTGAAAATGTCAAGCTAAAAGGTGCAGCTACTTTTGTTTTTGAAGGTGAAATAACTATTTAATTAACTTACAAAATTACTTATTTTGGTAACATATTACAAGAATATAGACAATCAGTTGTGTGAAGTTCCCGAAACATTATCAAATTGTTGGATCAATATTTATCCGCCATTTGATTATGAAGCTATTAAAGGTATTTCAGATAAGTTAGGTATATATATTGAATACTTTACAGATGCATTGGATATAGACGAACAAAGTAGATATGAGGAAGATGATGATGTAAAATTTATTCTAATCAACACACCCATTAGAAATGAGCAAATTGTTCATTCTACAAGAGCTTCTTTTGTTACTATTCCTATTTCTATTGTGATAAAAGATGATGTAATTATCACTACATCTTTGTATAAAAACCCTGTAATTGATAGTATTATCAATCAAAACAGAAAATTATCTAACCCGGATATTACCACATTTGTTCTCAATTTATTTGATCAAAATATTAATTTCTTTCTTTATTATCTAAAACAAATTAATATAAAATTCAATGATTTTGAAAAAACAATTGACAAAGCTGCTAGTAATAGTGATTTTGTAAAAATTCTTCATCTCCAAAAAAGTCTTATATTTTTTGAAACTAGTTTACGTGCGAATAATCTAATGCTTGTAAAAATGAAGCGTACCAATTTTCTAAATACACGACAAAATGAAGACAATGATGACTTTTTTGAAGAAATTATTGTAGAAAATCATCAGGCTATTGAAATGACAGAGGTATATTCTCGTATTTTAGATAGTAGTATGCAAACTATTTCTTCTATTATTTCTAATAACGTCAATATGGTAATGAAACGTTTGACGGGCATTACCATGGTATTAATTGTGCCTAGTATTATATCTGGGTTGTGGGGGATGAATGTTCCATTGCCATTGGCTGATAATCCTTTTGGATTTATGATTCTTAGTTTCTCAGCATTATTGGTAGTATTATTTATTTCATTATTTTTTATTCGAAAAAATTGGCTATAAAATCAAATTAATAGTTTCGATTGTACCTTCGTATTCAATATCTGCAAAATTATCGCAACCAGAAATTAAGGTTCTATCATAATTAATTTTATATATTTTCTGATCCTTTTTAAAGCTCAAAATACCGCTTTGAAAATGTCTACATCCAATATTTACTTGTAAAGCTTTTAATACATCAAAATTATAAAGAATATTCTTTCTTATAAATTGTTCATATACACCATCGTATTTATAGATTCTTTGAGTCCATACTTGATTCGACCGATTTGTCCAAGTTCTTCTTTGTTCTCCTTTCAAAATTAAGATGGATCCGTCATTTTTGGTATAAGTTAAATCATTAACTAATGTCCATTCTTTATAATTAGATGCATTAACACCATTATATTTAATAGTTTTCTTTCCAGTTATTAAAGTACCATTAATTCTAAAACTTTCAAAACTAATCGTTTGTACTGAACCTGAAAAATCATATCCTCTTGGCATGCTAATTTTTACTTTTCCGCTTCGCGTTTTATCATCCTTAGACATTACACCTTTTAGACCAAAATCGACTACAATCAATGTATCCATCTTTTGAGCTGCATCATAATATTTTTTGATTTGAACAGGTAAATCATTTGGGAAATAATTATCTTTGGACATTAACTTTCCATAGATAGCAGCCTCATCAAAAATGACCGTAATATCTTCTGCGTATTCTTGAACCAATGCCAAATCCATAATGGTTTTTCTAGATTCAGAATTAGAAGCCGAATCTTTACTATCACAAGAAAATAAAAAAATTGAAATAAAAAAATAAGAAATTACATATAGCTTCATGATAGAATTTTCAAATTTTACAATTAATAAAACAGAATCACAAAGGTAACTTATAAAATATTATTTCTACCTTTTTTTTATGATAGTATTGAATTATAAAAAAATTATCCACAATTTGTATCTTTTAAGCAAGATATAATACAAAATAAAATTGAAACACTTATATTTGCCCATTAAAAAAATAATTTATGCAAACATTGTTAGTTGTTTTTATTACCGCCATTTTAGCTATGTTCCTTGGTTTTTCAAAAAACAAAAATATAGTAAAATACATATCTATACTAGGTTTAATAGGTGCTTTATGTGTCAATTTCTTGGGATTAAATAAAAATTTCTTTGAATTTTCGTTTTTCTTTGAATACAATACTGCCTCTTTTTTATTATCAAATATAGCTATTATTATTACGCTTTTGATTTTTATGATTTCGGGATACAAAAAAGACAATTATGCTTGGAATGATTTTTATCCATTAGTTTTATTCAGCTTATGTGGTGCTATCATATTATTTTCTTTCACACATTTACTTACTATGTTTTTGGGATTAGAAATTTTGTCTATACCATTATATGTATTGGCTGCAAGTAATAAAGAAAATGGATTTTCATTAGAAGCAGGATTGAAATATTTTGTTTTGGGTGCTTTTAGTACAGGTATCATGCTTTTTGGAATCGCATTGATATATGGAGCAATGGGGTCGTTAGAGCTTTTGCGAATTTCAGAACTTCAACAGTTTAATATGCTTCAAATCCCATTCTTTTTCCAAGTGGGATTGGTGTTATTAATTGTATCTATTTTATTTAAAATTGCTGTAGTGCCTTTTCATTTTTGGACTCCAGATGTTTATTCTGGAAGCCCCATTTTAGTAACAGCATTTATGGGGGCAATCGTAAAGTTAGCAGCTGCAAATACTATGATTTATTTATTAAAAGGATTTTTTATTTTTCAATTAACTAGCTGGCAAAAATATTTAACTATATCAATACTTCTTTCTTTTACTTTTGCAAATTTTGCGGCATTAGTTCAAAAAAATGTAAAACGAATGTTCGCATTTTCGAGTATATCGCATTCCGGATTTATTCTACTATCTATCATTTCATCGATATATACACAAAGTCCATTTATTACGTTTTACTATGTAATTGGGTATACATTAGTATCAACAGGTATATTTTCAATCATAGCATATTTATCTGAAAAATCAGAAACTACAGGATTTGAGATATTTGATGGATTAGCTAAAAAAGAACCTTTCTTAGCATTTGCAATGACTATATTTTTAATGTCAATGGCTGGAATTCCATTAACTGTTGGTTTTATAGGAAAATATTCTATACTAATGAGTATTTTTTCAGTAAATACTCTTTTATTTGTATTTGCT
>JBIPMU010000296.1:0-3564 GCA_044377205.1 Chitinophagales bacterium
CTGCAACTTATCAAATAGACAGTGTCAGCTGTTTTGGAGGATCAAATGGTAAAATCACAATTGCCCCATCAGGCGGTACTCCAAATTATAGATTTTCATTAAACAATGCTACATCTATTTCTTCTCCAGTTTTTACTAATTTATTGGCCAATACATACAATATCAAAATTCGTGATACCAATAATTGTCTTTTGGATACAAATATACTTGTAGTTCAAAATTCTATTATAACTTTATCTGCTATTGTTGATTCAATTACTTGTTTTAATGCTGCCAATGGAAAAGTTTCTTTAACGGCTTCTGGAGGTATGTCGCCCTATACATATTCTAAAGATAATATTACCTTTTCACCTTCAAATATTTTTTCAAATTTAAATAGTGGTAATCATACGTTTTATGTAAAAGATGCAAAAAATTGTACCCAATCGGTTCAAGTTACATTAAGTCAGCCTTCAAAGCTTACTTTAACAATAGGATCTGTAAAACCAGCTACGTGTTTTGGAACAAGTACAGGTTCTGCAAAAATAATAGCTTCTCAAGCCACGCCTCCTTATTCGTATCTATGGGTAAATGGATCTTTATTGGACAGTGCTATTGGGCTGAATACAGGAAGTAAAAAAGTAGTAGTAACCGACGCAAAAGGCTGCAAAGATTCTACAAATGTTTCAATCCCTCAGCCAGATTCATTTTATTTTAACCCTATTTCTACTTCAACCAAATGTTTTGGGGATAGTACAGGAAAAATAAAAGTAATAGGTGTGGGAGGAACAGCACCTTATATGTTCAATAGGGACTTAGGAGCATATACATTTGTGGATAGTTTTATAAATTTATGGGCCAATTCCTATACTATGGGTATAAAAGATGCAAATGGCTGTTTATTCAATAAATCTGTATCGGTATCTCAGCCTACAAAATTAATCGCTACTTATATAGTGGATAGTGTAAGCTGTTTTGGGGGATCTAATGGAAAAATTACCATTTTACCTAATGGGGGAACCCCTAATTACTCGTTTTCTTTGAATAATACTTCCTCGGTTTCATCCAATATTTTTTCGAATTTAGCCGCTAATACATATAATGTAAAATTTAGGGACTTCAATAATTGCTTGGTAGATACGAACATTGTTATAAATCAATACTCAATTTTAGGGCTTAATGCTCTTATTGACTCTATTTCTTGTAATAGACAAGCCAATGGAAAAGTTACTTTATTAGGGGCCGGGGGCAAATCGCCATATACGTATTCAAGCGATAATATAACATTTCTTCCTAATAATATCTTTAATGGATTGGATACAGGTAGCTTTACTTTTAAAGTTAGGGATGCTAAGAACTGTACAAATTCTATTTCGTTAACGTTGTTTGAGCCCACAAAACTTACATTAAATACATCCGTTATCCGAAATATTTCATGTTATGGAACTAGCATAGGTGCAGCAAAAGTTATAGCTACACAAGCTACAAAACCATATTCCTATCTTTGGGTTAATGGATCTACATTGGATAGTGCCATTGGGTTGAATTCCGGAAGTAAAAAAGTAGTAGTAACCGACGCTAAAGGCTGCAAAGATTCTACAAGTGCTACTATTACTCAGCCAGATTCATTATACTTTAGCGCTATTTCTACTTTGACCAAATGTTTTGGCGATAGTACAGGAAAAATAAAAGTGACAGGAGTAGGCGGAGTATCACCTTATTTATATCAGTTTGAAGCCAGTACATACACAAGTATGGATAGCTTTAAAGGATTGCCTGCAAAATCATATTTAATTTCAATCAAAGACAACAATAATTGTACATTTACAATGCCAGTTGAAGTATTTCAGCCCTCATTGCTAACCAAAACAATTGCTGTGGATAGTGTAAGCTGTTTTGGGGGATCTAATGGAAAAATTACAATTAATGGGATAGGCGGGACTACGCCATATACATTTTCTGTTCAGAATTCGAGTTATATACCGGCTAATATTTATTCAAATTTAATTGCTGGAAATTATATTGTGAGTCTTAAAGATGCCAATAACTGTAAATCAGATACCAATGTAATAGTGGCACAATACTCACAAATTCAAGCATCGATTACCAATACTGATATTATATGTAATAATAATAATATAGGAAAAATTGATGTCTTTGGAAGTGGAGGGAATCCATTATATATGTATTCCTTAGATAGTATAACTTTCAAGACCGGCAATAATTTCTCAAATTTAGCTGCTGGTATTTATTCCGTATTTATAAAAGATGCGAATAATTGTATAAGAAAATGGAGCGATACAATTCGTCAAACATTTGATGTTAGTTCTATTTTCAACAAAAAAGATGTAAATTGCTTTGGATTTTCGGATGGTAATTTTTCCGTAAAGGGCGCAGGCGGGGCTTCTCCTTATTCTTATTCTTTTCAAAATGGTCCTTTTCTTTCAAAGGATAGTTTTAGTAATTTAATAGCGGGGAATTATACTGTTATTACTTTGGATCAAGTAGGGTGTAGAGATACTTCATTAATCTCTATTTCTCAGCCTTCAGTACTTGCCTATACTATAGACGTAGATAGTGTAAAATGTTTTAGCCAAAATACAGGAAAAATCACAATCAATTCATTGGGGGGTACTATGCCTTACACTTATATATTGGATGGGACACTTTCTCAATCGTCAAATATCTTTTCAAATTTAATTTCAGATACATTTGCTATTAGAGTGCGGGATAATAAATTATGTGTAAAAGACACACAGATTATACTCAACTCATATCCGGATATTACTTTTTCTTATACACTGGATAGTGTCAAATGTAATAATGTACTAGATGGAAGTACCTCAGTAACTGTTTCTGGTGGACGTTCTCCTTATCAATATAAATTAGATGCCGCGAGTTTTCAAAATAATAATTTTATATCTAGTATTGGGCCTGGGGCGCATACTGTTATAATTAAAGATGTCTATAATTGTCAAAAATCATTTGGATTTTCATTTGATAATCCAACCAAACTAACAACAACATTATTAAGACAAACCAATATTTTATGCAATGGCGACACGGCTGGTTTTGCTGCTATTTCCTCTTCAGGAGGTCGTTTGCCACATACTTATTTGTGGAGTAATGGAAGCACAAACGATACGCTACCTAAAGTAATTGCAGGATTATATACTCTTACTACCACAGATGCAAAAGGATGTAAAGATATTTTACAAACAACTATAACCCAGCCTCAAGCATTGTCTTTTATTTGGTCTTCGTCAAATCTTGTTTGTTTTAGAGATAGCACGGGTTTGGCTTCGATAAAAGTTCAAGGGGGCGTAGCGCCATATAAATATATTTGGAACACAGGGGATTCTAGTTCATTAATTAGCAAGCTTTTGGCAGGAACCTATACAGTTACTGTGATAGATAAAAATGGATGTGTAAAATCAGAGAGTCAAGTTTTGACAGAGCCAGCTGTTATTAATTTTACATTAGACAAAATAAATAGTTCTTGTTTGGAAAGTAAAAATGGTTCGTTGACTGTCAATAATATTTCTGGAGGTACCGCTCCATATTATATAAAATGGTTTGATAATT
>JBIPMU010000297.1:0-3562 GCA_044377205.1 Chitinophagales bacterium
CTAGGTTTTCATTAAGGGTAAGCGTGCCGCCATAAATTGTTATGGGGCCCGCAATAGTAGTGGTTGAGCCTATCGTTATATTTGATATATTCGAAGGCTTGCCTATAGTAAGACTAGAAGCATTTTCAGCCAAAACATAATTCGCGTTTGCAGGAAAAGTTTGTACTGCTACAAAACTAGATCCAATAGGTTGATACGTTACTGCTCCTGTAGTCTTTACTTTAAATCCATTAGATCCAGCATGCACAAGGTTTGAGTAGTTGAAAACAATATCTCCTATGGCGGTCCAACTTCCTGAAGATGGCGACCCTACAAATACATCGCCCCAGCTTGATTGACCAATTCCATAGGCTCCAGTAGTCCCTCTATCGGCATTAATCGTAATTGTTCCTGTTTTCGATAATAAATTGATATGGCGGGTTTGTCCAGTTGCTCCCGTAGAACGATAAAAGTTAATTGCACCTGTTGAGTTACTTTGTGAATTGGTTAAAAGTCCATTCAAAATGATACTTCCACTATCTGTTTCTATTGTCGAACCTGCTGTAGATCCAAAAGTAATCCCCCCAAAAAATTCTGTGCCATTATTCCCTCCATGTGCTTCTCCATTAAGTTCTATAAGACCTGCACCTGTTGTATTTATTATTCCACGCAAACGAATCCCGTCATCAAAACTTGCATTGCATTTTCCATACAATTTTATATTTCCGCCCGCTGCCGAAATGGTACCGCCATCTATTAATATGGCAGGTGCATTGCCACTTGTAGCATACAAGCCAGTTCCTTGAGCGCCTGTAAAATTTCCGCCAAGAGTAATATTGCCTCCTTGCGACAACAAAGTACTTCCTGTATTTAAAACAATAGAAGATGCACCAGACAGTGCTGTTCCTCCAGAATTGGAACGAAATGAGATATTCCCACCATTGGTTTGTAATATATCATTAGCGTCTACACTTATTGAACCCAATGCTTGTATTTGTATAGCAGCATTACTTTTTGATACATTTAAATTTTGACCTAATACAATATTTTGACCATATATCGTAATGGGTCCATTATTTGCAATAGCTGTTCTTGTATGAGCAATTGTTGTGTTTTGAGAATTGGTAGATTTCCCTATTGTAAGGGCCCCCATACCATTATTATCTTGATCTAAATCAAACCAAAGCGTGCTTAGAACTGCTCCAAATGAAGCATCATTGGATTCCAATGTGAAATTACCCGTTCCATTTATATAAGGTTTATCGGTATTAGCAGCTGATGCCCAGCTAAAAGTTTCTCCACGAATTATAGTATTTCCAGATCCTGGATTGATTGTTAAATAATCTAAATCAAGTTGTCCTGTTCCATTAGCATCGGAATCTGCATTGATTAAAATATTTCCATTTGCGGATTGTATTGTTCTTCTAGTATTAGTTCCTGTAGAAAAATTTGAAAGTGCATTGATCGTGATATCAGATGCATTTGAAGAAGTTAAATTATTAAATAAATTAAATGTACCTGCATTAATATTTATGGGTCCCGCTATGTTTATTGCTGGACGAATGGTTAAATTTTGAGTATTTAGGGCGCTTCCAAATTTAAACCTTGAAGCCGTAGATGCAAAAGAAAATTCGGTAGTAAGATCGATAGCTTGAGCAAAAGATGCGGTATCTACACCTTCAATCGATATTTCTGAAGTACTTTGAATTGCTATAGTTCCTATGTTAGCCGAATTGGCCGTAGATAAAGAACCAAAGCGAAGTGAGATAGCGCCTGTATTGGCATCGCCAAACGAGATATTTCCGGTAGTATTCGCCGCACGAAAACTGGCTCCAAAATTAGAGCCTGTATTACCACTGATCCCAAGAATTGAAAGAGAGCCCCCATCGGTATTTATTCTAGTTAAACCATTTATATTATCAGTTTGAATAACAAATCCTACCGCTTCTCCTGAGAAATTTGAAGCACTTAAGGCATCTCCTACAAGTGAAATATTTCCCGTTGTAGACGAGATTGTTACATCATCTCCTCCATATTCAACAATAGCAAAACCATGTGACCAAGAATAGGTATTATTTATATTTTGACATCTTCCTTCCAAATAAATATTCCCTGAGGTAGAGGATATCGTTACATTTCCAGTAGAAATGGATTGCGTCATTGATGAACCTATTAATAGCCCTGCTGAACTTCCAGGATCTCCGGTTCTAAGGCCAAAAAGAGATAAAGAACCTGCGCCAGAATTAATAGAGGTGTTTCCATGAACTATTATACCACTATTTATGCCATTAACCGCATTTACAGTTCCTTTCATTCGGATTGCTCCTCCATTGGAATTTATACTAGATCCAAAGACAGATATACCACTAAAACTAGCATTGGATGATGCGGCATATCCAGTAGGTACAGTAAACCCATTTTGGGTTTCCGAAGATAATCCTCCTCCTGCATATATGTGACCCCCATTTGTCGTAATATTGGATGAAAAATTTATACGTCCGCTAGCATTTCCATCTCTATCGGACCATGCTATCAAAGAGGCAGCTTGTGTGGATATAGGTCCCGTAATGCTAATGTCTCCAGAAGCTAATAGATTTATATGACCAGAATCTACTGTGGAAGAGCACGCACTATTGACCGCTATATCTCCGCCAAAAATAGTAATAGGTCCTGAAACAGAAGTCGTTCCGCTTAAAGTTATATTTGCGGTATTAGTTGATTTACCTATTGTTAAACCCGTTATGGTATTGGATACAGATAGAACTGCTGGAGGAAAGGTTACTGCACTAGAAAAACTAGAGCCTAAAGGCTCAACGATTACTTTTCCAGAAGAAACTATAGAAGCATTATACAGTGATAATACATTCGCACGGATCATGACATTACTTGAGCTACTTGCTAAATTTCCTTTTCCCCAATTACCTCCAATTCTTAGACCAAGCCCTCCTTCTCCAATGAAGGTAATAGGACCTGATAATGCAGAAGCATTGATACCACTAGCTTCAATAGCTCCATAACTACTTGCAGCCGCAACTTTTCCATTGATTTCTATACCGCCACCAACACCATTAGCTATTAAATTAACACTACCTTGATAACCCGCTCTAGTATTAGAAGAAGAAGCTTCTCCTTTTATATTTATGGCTGAGCTGGTGGTATTTGAAGAAGTAATAGTAGGAAATACAACACTCGCATACGAATTAAATTCAATTCCATGAGCGGTGCTTGATGTAGACGAGCCGTCAATAGTTACGGTTCCCGATCCCGAATGAATCATTTGGACAGCTCCAGTACTTCCACTTAACAATTGCACCCCTGCGCTACTTGAATTTGACCTTCCTTTAATAACAATATTTCCACCTCCACTGAAGATGTTTATTGTATTTAATTGACCATTTGCACTTGTATTGGCTCCAAAATTAACCCCACCTGGAGGTAAGCCAACCCAGTTTGTAGTCCTATTTGAATAAGCATAATCAGTAGGAACTACCGTTCCCGAAGGAAGTGTTTGAGAGGTTATTCCTCCTGCAATTGTAATAGCGCCTCCTCCATTTAACTGATTGGTAGCACCATTGGCAGAATT
>JBIPMU010000190.1:0-3526 GCA_044377205.1 Chitinophagales bacterium
ACTTTGGATAAAGGGGCTAGCGATTTTATTGATATCATTTCTTCCCCTTCTAAAGGCTAAGTACTTTTTAATTTTAACACTTAAACACCTTAACTATGTCTAGATATAGAATGCGTAAAAAAGAAGAAGCAGAAGTAGCTACAGAATCACTAAATGATATTATGTTTTTCCTTATGCTTTTCTTCCTTATTGTATCTACACTGGTCAATCCAAATGTTATTAAACTAATGCTTCCAAACTCCAAATCATCAGCAAGCATGGCTAAGCAGCCCATAACGTTAACTATAACAAAAGATAAACTCATATTTTTAAATAGTGAAAAGACTTCAATCTTAATTGAAAATTTGGAAAAGCGATTACAAAACATAGCAGAATTGAAAGAAAATCCAACTATCGTGCTTCGAATTGACCAATCATTAAGTATTCAAGACTTAGTAAATGTTCTTCAGATAGGTAATGAATTAAAAGTAAAAATGGTATTGGCTACCGAAAATTCAAAAAAATAACGTATGGAAACGTGGTCAAATTCTCGTAATGAAAAGAAAGAACAAAAACGGCAATTTATTTCATTGTTTTTTTCATTGATTTATGGCATAGCTATTATTCTATTATTTTTCTTATATAAAATAGCTACACCCGCTATTGAAAAGGAAGAAGAGGGTCTTTTAGTTGACTTTGGATATTCAGAAGTAGGTATGGGAGAAAATGAGCCCAGTCTTAAAGAAAATAATGAGCTAGTAAATATACCCGCGCCAGGTAATCCCCCTTTTACTCAAGCTGTAAAAGAAGAAGTGATTATTCAAGATGAGGAGATAACAGAAAGTATAGATATTCCAAAAAAAGATGAAAAGAAAAATATAGTAGTAGTTGAAAATTTATTGAAGAAAAACAACAAAACAAAAGAAATATCCAAATCCAAAACAGAATCCAAATCAGTAGAAAAACCCATCGAATCAAAAATAGAAAAGAAAGCTATATTTACTGGATTTTCTGGAAAAGGCAATGGCAATGGTAGTCAAGGTAATAAAGAAGGAGAAGGGAATATGGGAGATCCAAGTGGCTCAAAATCTACTAATTTTATAGGTCAAAATTCAGGAATAGGAAATAATGGTCCTGGAAAAGGTCTTATAGGAAGTGGACTCAAAGGAAGAAAATTAGATAATATTCCTAAAATAGTGGACAACAGCAATAAAGAAGGGAAAATTATCATTAAAGTACAAGTAGATGCTCAAGGAAAAGTAATCAATAGCACATTTCAAGCTCAAGGATCTACTTTAACAGATTCAGATTTAATTAATAAATGTATCCAAACGGCTAAAAAAGCAAAATTTACGGCCAACGAAGAGCGCGAGACAGATTATGGTACCTTGATATTTAATTTTAGTGTACGCTAAACCTGCCAAAGTATAATATTTTGATTGACGAGAAATACAAGGAAATAGAAACATATATTTTTGAAAAGCTACCTATGTTTTCTCGAATAGGAGCAGATGCATTCAAAAAAGATCTTACAAATATAAAAAAACTATGTGATTTTCTTGGAAACCCACAAGAACAATTCAGAACCATTCACGTTGGAGGTACAAATGGGAAAGGTTCTACAACGCATTATTTAGCCTCTATTTTAATAGAATATGGGCTCAAAGTGGGCATATATTCATCGCCCCATTTAATTGACTATAGAGAAAGAATCAAGATTGGCAATCAATGGATTCCAAAAGAATTTGTAATTGAATTTATTGAAAAAACAAAACCAATCATTGAAGAAATTCAACCTTCATATTTTGAAATTTCTGTTGCAATGGCATTTGACTATTTTGCGTATGAAAAAGTAGATATCGCTTGTATAGAAGTAGGATTGGGCGGGAGATTGGATAGCACTAATATCATTAATCCCATTCTTTCTATTATCACGAATATTAGCCATGATCACAATCAAATGCTAGGCGATACATTGGAAGAAATAGCATTTGAAAAAGCGGGTATTATCAAAAAGTCTACGCCCGTAATTATAGGAGAATATCAATCGGAGAGTATCTCTGAGGTTTTTGAAAACAAATCAAAAGAATATATTAGTTCTATTCAATTTGCCTCTGAGAATGTTCAATACAAAGAGGAAGATTATAAACACGTTTTTCATCTTAAAGAAAATACAATTTCATTACCGAAAAATATTTTTGAAGCTAATTATACGCTCAAAAACATAACGACTGTTCTTTGTGCAATAGAAGTTTTAATCTTCAACAAACTACTTCTCCCTCATTTAGATAACGATAAAATTGAGAAAGGGTTTATTGATTATTATAAAAATACAGGATTTGCTGGTAGATGGATGCGTATAGAAAAATATCCTAATGTGATTTTGGAATCAGCGCATAATGAGGCTGGTATAGAAAATTTGAAATTTAGCCTTTCCAAAACTAATTATAAAAATTTGTATATTATTTACGGAACGGTAAAAGATAAGGATGTACAAAAAATAGTATCGATACTTCCAAAAAATGTATCGCATTATATTCTTACACAAACCAATATCCCAAGAGCTATGTCAGTAGAAGAGCTCAATGCGCTTTTTACCCAATACGGCATCACAAATTCGACTATCATTAAAAACTCCTCAAAAGCCTTTTCAAAAGCGCTTGAAATAGCTGAAAAAGATGATTTAATCCTTGTCACAGGTAGTATTTTTTTAGTAGGAGAAATCCTTAATCAACTTTAACCCTATTTTTTTTATTCATAAAAAAAGCCCTCGAAATTTCGAGGGCTTAATTTTTATTGAAGTAGAATTTAGATTAGAAATTATATCTAACTCCAAATTGTAATCTCCATAAGTTTGCATAACTAATATTATCAATAAATGCATCTGTAGGAAGATAAGCTTTGCCATCTGTTCCTGTTGCAGATAAGAAGTTATATGAAGTTACAACACCATTAGTGATATTAGCTCTTAATGGATTATTATACAACAATTGCTTTCTCTTTCCAGAATTTGGATTGATTAAATTTGGCAAGTTGAAGATATCACAAGAAACTTGTATAGAATTTTTTCTTTTTCCAACTTTAAAATTAAAGTCTTGTATAATTTTCATATCTAAAGAATGGAACCAAGGGAACAAACCTGTATTTCTTCCTGCAAGAGATCCTCTTTCATCATTGAATTCTGTACTTGATATATATTTATTGAATGCCGTAGCTTGATCTGCAGCAGAAAAAGTAACTCCAGATACAGTATATGAAGCGAAGTTTATATCTGAAGCATTTTTAGGAACATAAATCAAATCTTGATTTGCATTGTCCCCATTAATATCTGCATTATAGACTAAGCTATATCTACCAGGATTTGACCCTTCATAAAAGAATGAAATAGTAGTTGCTAATGCATCTTTTGCGTATTTAAACTTGTATGACAAACTAGCAACCACTCTATGAGGCGTGTTAAAGTCAGACATACCCAATACAAAATTATTTGGTGTAGATGCTGTTGGAAGTCCTTGCCATGCTGAGTTAGCTCTAGATCCAGGATTTG
>JBIPMU010000191.1:0-3517 GCA_044377205.1 Chitinophagales bacterium
TGTAATTCCTATAACAGGTTTTTTCTTTTCTTCCACGACTATTTTACTTTTGATTTAAAGAAATTATATAATAAACGAACGCCAAATCCTGTTCCTCCTTTTGGAATATATGAAGTTTTAGCGCCTAAAAAAGAAGGTCCGGCTATATCTATATGAATCCAAGGATATGATACAAAATTTTCTAAGAATTTCCCTGCGGTAATACAACCTCCTTCAGGACCTCCAATGTTTTTCAAATCCGCAATTTCAGACTTTACTTTTTCGCCATACTCATCCCAAAAAGGCATTTCGGTTACTCTTTCATATACTAGATTTCCAGCATTTTTCAAAGCTGTTTTTTGTGCTTCATCTGCATTTCCCATTATGGCAGCCCCTAGGCTACCAATAGCAATTACTTGTGCTCCTGTCAATGTAGCTAAGTCCAAACAAAGTTCGGGCTCGTATTGCGATCCAAAACTTAAGGCATCGCCAAGTATTAATCTTCCTTCTGCATCGGTATTTAATACTTCTACCGTTTTTCCATTATGCATTGTGATTATATCACCTGGGGTGTATGCATTTTCCCCAGGTCTATTATCTGTAGCAGGAACCAAAGCTACCATATACAAAGGCAATTTGTTTTTAGCTATGGCATACATGGCACCAGCTACAGCAGCACTTCCTGCCATATCACTTTTCATACTGTCCATACTATTTGCGGTAGGTTTCAATGACAATCCTCCTGTATCGTATACTAATCCTTTTCCTACAAGTAAGAATGGTTTTGTATTAATAGCATTAGTAGGCTTATATTCCATAATACTAAAAGTAGGAGGCTCTATACTTCCCATATTTACAGATAATAAACCACCAAAGCCTTGTTTTTCTAGTTCTGCTTTATGCAATACTTTTACATTAAAATTGGCTTGTTTTCCCAATGATATAAATGCTTCGCTTAATTTTGTAGCGGTCAATGTATTTACTGGTTCATTTACTAGATCTCTTGCTATATAATTCGCTTCTAAAATGATGTTTAGTTCTGAAATAGATTGCTCGCTAACTTCGCTACAGTTTAAACACACCACTTCGATAGTTTGAACCGTTTTTTTAGATAAATATTTTTGGAAAGCATAAGCTCCTAATACCAATCCTTCTGCAAATTCATGAATATAACATATATTCAATTTGTGAGAAATCACAAGGGTTTTAACATTATATTTTTTAATTTCTGTCAAGACATTATTTCCTGCTTTTCGAGCGGCCTCAGTATATATGTGTGCTGCTTTGTTCCCTGATAAGTCAAGACTAACAATTACTTTCAGTCCATTAGATGATGGGAATGAATGAATAGATGCGTTGTTTTCATGTGAATTATTAATAACATCTATTTGCCATGTTTCAAGGCCTAAATCTGCAGAAGCATTTCCTTTTTCTATTAATATAATTTCTGCCTGCGTTGTATCTTTATTGTATTTTTTAATTTTTATAGGGGAATTAAAGTTCATTTTATATTAGATTTTAGCTTATAAATTTAGTCAAGAACCGCAAATTTAGAAAAAAAAAATCAGATACAACGCATTTTGGTTAATTATTTAATTTCAAAAGAATAAACTTCATAGAGTTTGAGGCATACAACAATTAAAATCATTGATTTCATATTATTTTTTAGACAAACAAGTTCTTTGAAAAATTTATAAATTACGATAAAATTGAGCAGGCTAGTTTTATTTGAAATGAGTTTTGTTATTAAGTAAGTCAATAGCAATTTCTCTAAGATTTTAGTATCAAATTATATTCTTGGACGCGACTGTTTTAAATTGTATGATAATTGTAACTTATGCAACTTTTAAAAGTATTAGTATCGAATAAGTTAGTGATATTTTAAACATAAAAGAAGACTCTTCAATTTAAACATAAACTCTATGAATTCAAATGGTTACATTTTTTTTTTTAAAAATAATTTTTAAGATAATTTACTTTTTTTACTTTTTTTATTCAAATATTAAAAAAAAGTCAGTTATATAAATTTCATATATTACTTTTGTGGGTCAAAATCCACGTTTAAATAATCAATTAAATGAAACTTTTTAATTTCCTTACTCAAGAAATAGCTATAGATTTGGGTACAGCCAATACTATTATCATGCACAATGACAAAGTAGTGGTAGATGAGCCTTCTATGGTAGCTATTGATAAAGTCTCCGATAAAGTAATAGCTATAGGAATGAAAGCACAGCAGATGCAAGGGAAAGAACATAAAAATCTTGAAGTAGTAAAGCCTCTAAAAGATGGTGTAATTGCCAATTTTAATGCCGCAGAAAATATGATTCGAGGTATGATAGGTTTAATAAATAAGTCCAATAAGTTTTTGTTTCCACCTACATTTAAAATGGTGATTTGCATTCCATCTGGAATCACAGAAGTTGAACTTAGAGCCGTTGTAGATAGTGCAGAGAGAGCAGGTGGAAAAGAAGTAAAACTTATATATGAACCAATGGCTGCCGCTATAGGAATAGGTATAGATGTAAAAGAGCCAGAAGGCAACATGATTGTAGACATAGGAGGTGGTACAACAGAAATTGCAGTAATTGCATTATCAGGTATCGTAAGCGATCAATCGATTCGTCTTGCAGGAGATCAATTGACAAAAGATATTATGGATTATATGAAAACGCAGCATAATCTTAATATCGGGGAACCTACAGCAGAACTTGTTAAGAAAAATGTAGGGTCTGCATTGACTCATTTGGACAATCCACCACCTGATTATCCAGTTCAAGGAAGAGACAACGTAATGGGAATCCCAAAACAAATAGTGATTTCTTATCATGAGATAGCAGATGCTATAGATAAATCTATCCAAAAAATAGAAGAATCTATCTTAAGAGCTTTGGAAAATACACCGCCAGAATTGGCTGCAGATATTTTTAGGACTGGAATTTACCTCACTGGAGGCGGTGCTTTGTTACGAGGATTAGATCAACGAATTAGTGATAAAACTAAATTGAAAGTTCACGTAGCAGATGATCCTTTATTAGCTGTAGCTAGAGGTACCAATATTGCCCTGAAAAATATGGAAAATTTTGAAGCTGTTTTAAAGTAAGGTTTTGAATTAACTTATGGGCAATATAATTAAAATATTACTTAGAATATTTCCATTTTTATTTTTTATTTTTTTAGAAATAATTGCCTTGTTTATACTTTTCAAAAATAATGGGTATCACAATGCAGGATTTGTAAATCGTTCTAATTATATTGTAGGTAATCTATATGATAACATAACAAGTACAAAAAATTATTTTGGACTTAGAAATGTAAATGACAGTTTAGCCAAAGAAAATGCTAAGTTGCTTCAAGAATTATTTAATTATTCTCGTCCAAATCCTTCTAATGTAAAAGAACCAGTTTCAAAAATTGATATAAAGAATACCTATCTATTGACTGAAGCAAAAGTAGTAAGTAATACCATCTCCAATTCACGAAATTATTTAATTATAAACAAAGGAAGTCTTCATGGCGTAAAAGTAGACATGGGCGT
>JBIPMU010000010.1:0-12463 GCA_044377205.1 Chitinophagales bacterium
ATAGCTGCGGTAGCGCAAGTAGAACTAAAAACAAGACGTCCCGGCGATGAGGTAGGTACCAAAATAGTGATAGAAGGAAGCCGAGTAATTTCTCAAGAGCCTATTTCTATGCCAGTTGGGACTCATTTTTCAATGAAAAATTTGTTTTTTAATATTCCTGCCCGTCGTAACTTCTTAAAGACGGATAATGAAGAAATGCGCCAAATTATTATAGAATTTGATAGATTGGCTTTATCACATTGTGATATTGAATTTTCATTGTATCACAATGATAGCGAGGTATACAAACTGCTTCCTGCGCCACTAAGACAGCGTGTGGTTTCGCTTTTTGGAAAAAATTATAATGAAAAATTGGTGAATATTGAAGAGGAAAGTACCGATATTCTGAAAATTTATGGCTTTGTGTCTAAACCCGATGCCGCTAATAGTAAGACTAAAGGAAAACAGTACCTTTTTGTCAATAAACGATTTATAAAAAACAATTATATTCAGCACGCTATTTATAGCGCATATAAAGATTTGATAGGGGAAAAAGAATATCCTTTTTATGTACTTTTTGTAGAAATAGACCCTTCGAAAATAGACGTGAATGTATCGCCTACCAAGCAGGAAATAAAATTTGAGGATGAACAGCTTATATATCAATTTATCAATGCTGGAATTCGTCGCAGTTTGATGCAGTTCAATATTGCGCCTTCTATTGATTTTTCGGTAGATAGAGATTTGAGTCATTTTGATGCGATGATTAAGCCTATCAAACGAGAAGAATATATCACCGAGAATAAATCTTCTATTGCTATCAATCGTCCCAATTTTGCATCGCCAAAAATTAATAATCAAGGGAATTGGGAGGAGCTATTCAAGCGGTCGGTAGATGAAATGAGGCAAGAAAATGACGAAATAATAAGTGCTCCCAAGCTTTTTGAAGAAGAGGTAAAAACGTTTGAAAAAACGGGCAACCCCTTTCAGCTCCATAATAAATATATTGTACTTCCTACTAAGTTGGCATTACTTTTTATAGATCAGAAACGAGCGCATGAGCGTATTTTGTTTGACGAATTGCTTCGAATGTCGCTCAAGCATGCCATTCCATCGCAGCGATTGCTTTTCCCAATAGTAGTGGAATTGAGCATGCAAGATAGTTTTGTTTTGAGTGAAATATTGACCGATTTGGCACATTTGGGTTTTGATATTGCGCAGTTAGGACAAAATAATTTTGCTATTCAAGGCATTCCTTCGGATCTCCAAATGGGAAATGAAAAAGAAATGATTACGGAATTGATAGAACAATTCAAAAATTCATTCAAAGCCAAGTCTTCTCGTAAGGAACATTTGCTTATTTCTATCTGTAAAATATCGAGTGTAAAGAAAAAACAGGAACTTTCGGATAAGGAAATGGAATATTTGACCGATACACTTTTTGAATGTGAAAATTATTTGAAATCGCCTTCGGGGAAAAGCATATTTTTTGCGATGAATTATTTTGATATTGACAAAAATTTTGATTAAAAAGTTGATTATGTTTAGAAATGTATTGCCTGTCACTCGGAATATTATCATAGCCAATATTGTGGTTTTTTTAGCAGTAGAATTTGCAAAAAGTTTTATGAATATAGAGTTACAACATAAATTTGGGCTCATTTACTTTGGTTTTGCAGAATTTGAATGGTATCAAATCATTACTAATTTTTTCATGCATGCAGGCTTTACTCATTTGGCATTTAATATGATGTTTTTATATACATCGGGTTCTATGCTTGAACATTTGTGGGGTGGTCAACGCTATTTTGTATTTTATATGTTATGTGGGATAGGAGCGAGTTTGATGCATTTAATAGCATTGGCATTTATAGTGTATCAAGATTTGGGGACATTTGAAATTTCTCTTTTACAGGAAAATATGGTTCCCTCTCGAGCATATTCAATTGCGGTAGGCGCCAGCGGTGCTTTATTTGGTTTATTTGCTGCTTTTGCGGCTCTTTTCCCCAATGCTGAATTTCAGATATTATTAATTCCTAAATCATTTAAAGCAAAATATTTGTTTGCCTTTTTTGTTCTAATAGACGTGATTTTGGGTGTTTTAAATCTTTCAGGGGATCCATTAGGGCATTTTGCGCATATTGGTGGAGCCATTACAGGATTGATTTTAGCCAAGACTTATTACAAACATAGATTTAGAAGATTCTAATACAATTTGATGGAAGGCAATAAAAAATCTTTTTCTTGGGGGAAATTTATATATGGATTCTTTTCTGTACCGTTTTACCTCTTGTTTTTCCTTACCTTGTCGGCTCGTTTTTTGGATCCCGAGCACTTTAGTTATATAGGATTATATGGCTTTTTATTTGTACCGCTCTTTATTCTTCAGTTTGTTGTATGGCTATATTGGATAAGATATAGAAAGACATTTTTTGCTGGGCTTTCTACAGTTTTTTTGATTGTTAGTTTATTTTATTTTAGAGATACGTACCAATTTTTTAATAATTCTGAGGAAAAAGGCTTGAAGATAATGACATGGAATGTTAAGAATTTTGACCTATACAATTGGAGCCATAATAAGGACACACGATCAAAAATGCTAAAACTAATAGATAGTGTAGATGCCGATGTTATGTGTTTTCAAGAGTTTTTTACGGATAAAGATCAATTTCAGAATATTAAAGCAATAAAAAAATTGGGATATAAACATTATTATTTTGAATCTACGTACGAAGATAAATCGCACAATGCATGGGGATTGGCTATTTTTTCAAAATTTCCAATCTCAGAACGAAAAGTGCTCAAAAATGTATTTGATGCAAAAACAAATAATATTACCATAAAAGCATTAATCAAAACACCAAAAGGGAATTATAAAGTGTATAACTCGCACTTGAAGTCTATACATTTTGGCTATGAAGATTATGATTATATTCATGACTTGAAGAATAAGCATGAATATGATAAATTTAAGACGGCAAGTATTGTCCTGAAAATGCTTCGAGCGTATCCAAAGAGGAGTCTTCAAGCAAAAAGCATTGTGGAAGATATGACAAATGATAGCACAGAAAAACTAATTTATTGTTGCGATATGAATGATATTCCTAGTTCGCATTCGTATGGATTGTTTAGAAAAAAATTACAGGATGGATTTACAGAAAAAGGCACAGGATTTTCGCCTACGTATGATTTGACATTTCCTTTTTTAAGGATAGATTATATTTTTGCTTCGGATGCAATAACAATTCATGGATATAAAGTGCTAGAGAAACCTCTGTCGGATCATTTTCCTGTTGTATGTTGGCTCGACTAATTTTAAAAAAACGAAATTAATATTAACACTTTTATATCTTTGTAAAATCTTAAAAGTAGAATTATGATAAAATCTATAAAAATTGCATTTTTAATGAGTTTTTTATTTTTCAATACAAGTAATGCTCAAGTGCTAGAGAATTTTATTTCAAAAAGTATGAGTTTGAGAGGAGGGATGGAGTTAATCAAAAATTTTCAGACGTTGATTATAGAAGGTGAAATGAAGAAAGGAACTCAAAATGTCCCAATTAAAATATATATAAAAAATAACGAAGGATATAAACACGAATATGTATTAAATGGTAAAAAAGAGTTATTGATAATAAATAAAAATGAAAGTTGGAAAGGAGAGAGTGCTGCTACATTATTGAAAAATGATGACTATATTCATCAATCTTTATTGAATTATATGGATCTTAAAGGGGATTTTATGGATATAGATGTAGCAAGCAAGTATGAATTTATTGATTTTGAATCTATTAAGAATTTAGAGTATGTGAAAATCAATAAAATAGATATGCTTAAGAATACAACAAAAATGTTGTATTACTCCAATAATGACTTCATGAAATATAAAGAGTCTTTTATAAATTTATCCAATGGAATGGATGAAAGCTATACCTTCTCAAATTACAAAAAAACGGATTATGGTCTAATGATGCCATATAATTTTAATATTGGATTTGGCGAGATTTATGTAAAGAAATATATTTTTAATCAATCTTTTGAAAAAATGATGTTCATTCCAGAATTTCAAATGGATTCTAATAAAAATGTAAAAGCGCCTCAAATCGAAAGAAGATAGTGTTTTTTATGAACATAAAAAATAATAGAAAATGTATTCCCTAGCACCATACTATATAAGCCTTTAAATAGAATTAGATGGTTTTAGAATTTATTAGGTCTACTCATAAAGATATTTTGATAGCCCGTTCAATAGGACTCGTCCTATTGATACAGAGTCTTATAAGTATGCCAATATGGATAGGTAATGGCGGACTTTTTCCAATGATTTCTGTTTTTGATTCATTTTTATTAGACATGTCTCCTTCTATTCAGTTTTTTTTTGGGATACTGTACTTTGGGCTTTTGATTTCATTGATTTTATCTCCAAGAAAGTATTTAAAAAAAACCATAATTACATTTGTTTTCGTTTTTTTGCTGATGGTTCTTCAAGATATAAATAGATTACAAGTATGGAATTATTTATTTGTTCTTGTTTTGCTGATTATATTTTTTTGTTCCCAATTTGAGGAATCTGATATACTCATTTATTTGCGCTATATACTTGGAGGTGTTTATTTTTGGAGCGGCATACACAAGCTCAATATTCATTATTTTGAAGTATTTCAATGGATGATTTCGGAGATTCCAATGCTTAAAGAATGCGCTCTACCCTTGTTTTCTAAAGTTTCAGCTTTCGTTGAAATTTTTATTGGGATTTTTCTAATTGCTAAATACAATAAGAAAGTAGTTTTTGTTGCTGTTTTTTGTCTTCATTTATTTATCCTTATCTCGCTTATTTCATTGAATTGGAACGAAGTCGTATATGTATGGAATATTGAAATGGTCTTTTTGGTTTATTTATGTCTATTTATTCCTCAAGACAAAAATCATATCTTTACATCTAACATTTCATATTTCATAGTATTTATAATTGGCCTTTTCCCTGGGTTGTTTTTATGGGATTTGATTCCGGGTTGTTTTTCATTTTGTATGTATAGTGGAAGGGAAATGACGGGGACAATTCTATTTCATTCAAAGGATGTAACTGTTTTCCCCAATTCGTTAAACATCCCTATTTCTGATCCCCAAAGAAAAGAACCAATAGGCATAGATATTGATTATTGGTGTGTAAAAATTAATCATGTTCCTGCATTTGCAGATGAAAAAATGTATTTGAAATTAAGTAAAATACTTTGCAAACAATATGCACAAAAAAACTATGGGGGTATTATTCTTACAAAATATCCCAAAACTAGCCCTCCTATAGATAAAATCTATCTTTGTGAATAATTAAATTCAGATTCTTTCATTTTTTTTCAAAAAAAAATCATGAAGAATCCATGCAGGACCTATTAAAAGGAACTGCAAATCTTTCAAGAAAGAGGGTTTTTTGCCTTCAATTTTATGGCCATAAAATTGTCCGATCCATGCCAATATAAAAACTATAAAGGCCCCAAAAAATAGTTTTTCTTTACTTCCAAGAAATACAATGTCGAGTAGTTGCGGAGCTAAAAAAGCTAAAATTAATCCATGTGCCAGAAAGATAATACCTAGTTTTATGCTCAGCCTAACCCAAAAAATTAAAGCAAAGAAATAAACAAGATTGGCTATATTTAGATACGCCGATTTGTTTTCGGGAAAAGGAATGCTATAAATCATAAAATATATAGACCAAAATATTAAGGGAACACATATAAAATGAATTCTTTTATTAGTCCTATTTTGATGACTTTCGCCATATTCTGATAACCAAGTAGCAAGTTCTTTCATCAGCTCAAATTTATTATTTATAGTTCATTTAATTTTAACAATTTGTCTAATACAATTCGTCCCTGTTCGTTGTATTTTACGGTGCCTAATTCGTGAATTGGGTCATGTTCAAAGAAGATAAAATGTGGATTTTCGCTGGCATTTTTAAGTAAATTTTCTTTTTCTTTTAACGTATCCAACGGTCGAACATCATAAGACATGACATAAGGCATAGGAATATGAAAAGATGAAGGCATAAGGTCTGCTGCAAAAACAATAGTATTCCCCTTGTAATTAATTTTAGGGATAATCATAGCTTCTGTATGTCCATTGGCAAAGTCAAAAGAAAAACGATCCAGTCCAAAAGATGTTTTGTCTATAAAATGCAAATTGCCCGTTTCTTGAATAGGCAGTATATTTTCTTTTAAGAAGGAAGCTTTTTCTCTGTCATTGGCTTTTAATGCCCATTCCCAATGGCTAGAATGACTCCAATATTTTGCATTGGGGAATTGATTCTTTAAATTGCCTTGAGTATCTTTGTATATTGCGCCTCCACAATGATCAAAATGAAGGTGAGACAAAATTACGTCAGTAATATCTTCAGGAGTGTATCCTTTTTTTTGAATACTTGATAATAATGTGTCATCGCCATGCGGATAAAAATGACTTTTGAATTTATCATCTTGTTTATTTCCCATCCCAGTATCAATAAGAATGAGTCTATTACCCTCTTCTATAAGCATACATCGCATAGCCCAAGTACACATATTGTTTTCGTCGGGGGGGTTCAATTTTTTCCACATGGATTTTGGTACTACGCCAAACATAGCACCACCGTCCAATTTGAATAATCCTGCTGAAATAGAATGAATTTGCATACGGAAAGAAGTTTATGCAAATATAAAAAAAACCGCGTATCATTTATATAAATAATACGCGGTCGTTTTTGCTTAAATGATTTGGAAATTATAAGTTCAATTAAAAGAGGCTTTGTATCATAGTAGAAATACAGTCAAAATCGGTTGTAGGGTTAATTTTTTCTTTTAATTTATCAATTTTAATTTTATCATTTAAAATTAAGCTTGTCGCTTCCAATTAGTTTATTGTCTTAAACGTTTAAAAGAGATTGGACTTCTATTATCTTCTGGATTTTCTTGAAAAACACTATGGTCAGAGCCTAGCATTCTTTCAACGATGAATTCATCTTTTGATATAACTCTGTACGGAGAAATAATTTTTGTAGAGTGGTTTTTTGAATAATACCAGTCAAATTCTGTTGTTTCAAATTCAAGTTTTGAATTAGCGAGCAATTTAAAACTATATTTTTCCTTTTTATAACAATTAGATAGATATTTAATAAATGAAGAGTCTATAATGACGGTATCTTTTTCAGATCTGTTACATTGGGAATCATTTATTTCCCATTTGCCTTGCACTGAAAAAACTTCATTATTTTCAGAAGTATTTAATTGTTCACTTTTTTGACATCCTAAAGATGTAAGGATTACGAAACCTATTATGATTATATTTTTCATATTGATTATTTTATTATTTTTCATATTTATTGTTTTAATTAATTTTTACATTCCTATTAAACTTACTTCAAAATTCATGCCCGAACTAACCTCAAATCCATGATTTAATATAACTTCGCTTTTTGCTTCAAATAATGAAGGCCCCGAAATTAGATTAGTAAATTCAGAGTAGATCCTACATCCAAATTGATACGTGGCATTTGTAAATGTAACGTTTGTAATAGATAAGGGATTACAGATGGATTGTGTTACAGCGTCATGAGCATTCAAAAGACCATAGCCCATTTCATCATGCCAAGTACCTTGAGGTCTATTTGGCAATAAAAAATAGGGGTATCCACCCGTTTTTTTGGCAGTTCGTTCTATTATAGCATTTACCTCTTTTTGTGTTAAATTTCCGTTTATAGAAATCATGAGGGCCGCTACACCAGCAGCATGAGGTGCGGCAGAGGAAGTATGGCTAAAATTAGGGATAAAACTATTTCTTAAATCAGTTGTGGGGATTTCTATTCCAGGAGCTACAATATCTAGCTCGGATCCATAACAGCTGGCAGCTGCAGTTATAAAAGCTTGTCCCCAGTTAAAACAATTTCCATTCATAGTATTAAGTCTATCGCCGCATGTAGATATAGCTCCTACTGTTAAAATATTTGGATTAGAATTTGCTGGATATATTACAGGACTAAAAATGGGGATATTTGCACTATAGTTTCCTGATGAGAAAACGACTACACAACCTTTGCCACCTCTTCCATTGCGAAGTGCATTTTCTATGGCGTCATCAATTACTTTATATCTTATACTTGATCCCCAAGAGTTTGAAATAACATCCGCGCCATTTCTCCATGCGAATTCTATGCCACGAGCCCTATTTTGTCTTGATGTTGGAGTAGCCTGAAGCGGATCACTTATAGACATTAGTCTACATAGGGGAGCAATTCCAGATACACCTATATCGTTGTGATGAGCCCCAATAATTCCAGCACAGTTTGTGCCATGTCGTCCATATAATTGGCTGGGAGAAACTCCCGATTTACAGTCATAGCTGTTTATGTGCATATTTAAATCTACATGTGATTGCTCAATTCCTTCATCTATAACTGCTACAATGACTTCGGGGTTTCCTTTGGTATATTGCCATGCTTCGCAAGCATCAATATCAATATCAGGTGAGGTATAATTATTGGTTAAATTCCATTGGTCTGGGAATAGAGGATCAGAAACACAATGTTTTATCTCCCCACCAAAAAAATTGGGTTGAGCCGAAGCAAAAAGGGTTGATTCGTAGAATAAATTCGCCATACCTAGGGCATCTTTAGTTGATTTCTTGGTACAAGCAAGCGAAAACCATTCTGGCAAATATTCATTTTGTTCCAAAATTTCTAAATGATGTTCTTTGGCCATTTTATCAAGTAATGTTATATCGTTTAAACTTTTAAGTTTTACAAAAAAGAAATAGGATAAAATCACCTCTTGACCATCTACTTGAAAGAAATCTCCTACATACTTAATCATAGGATGAGCTTCAAATTCAGTATGTGTCAAGTTTGTACCTCTGATATAAGCAGAGTATTCAGCATTTTGAATATCAAGTTTTTTGCCAAAATAAATTTTAAAACTGTCTATACTATCAACCTGAATGCCAGGAAAGGTATTTACCAATGAAGTAGCATTTTGTTTTGAAGTCAATTGTAGCCATTTTTTGGAATGGAGTTTGGATAAATACATTTTTTGATTATTGTACCAATAGTAGTCTTTAGAGCCTACATCTTGGGCATGTGTCTTAAAGATAAGACATATATATATGAGAAATAATTTTTTTTTCATGGCATTTAAATTTGTTTTTATTTTGAAGAAATTACTCAGAAATCAACATCATTTTACTATCTTTCAAGTTGTTGTCTATCTTGAGGGAATAGATATAATATCCATCTGATAGATTTTCTGCATGGAATGAAACTTTACCTAAGCCACTTTTATCAGAAAGAGGAATGGTCGTTTTCAAAACACCCATAATGTCGCGAATTTCAATTACGGCGCTATTAAATACTGTAGTTTCATCTATGAAGTAAGAGAATGAAGTAAGTCCTTTAAATGGATTAGGGGTATTTTGAAATAATTTGGTGGAATTGACATCGGTATAGACTGTTTTGCTTTCCAAATCTAATACCTTTTGTTTCAATTGTTCAATTGTTTTTTGTTGTTCTTTAATGGATCCAATAAGAATTGGGACTAATTCAAGATAATTCACCGATGGAGAACCTTCAAAAGTAGATACTAGGTTTGGAAATACTTTTTGTACATCCTGTGCAATAAGCCCAAAACGTTTTATTTGACTATTGTCAGCTTGGCCTCTAGCTCGCTCAGCCTGTAGCGTAGCATTTTTCGAATTATTAGTATCTGTTGTTTTTATGCCTGATAAATCCGAATTTTTATATGAGTAACTTACAGGGGATAATAATATTAATTTATCCAAAGCATTATCAATCTTTTGAATATTAGATTTAAGGGAACTATCGGACCATGTCCAATAACCATGTGATTGTGTATATCCTCGAACTTGAAGGGCGTTTGTATTCCAGTTGAGCGCGGTGCTATTCACATTATCAGGCCTCATATTGATGCCACACTTCCCATTATTGCTAAGGAATAATCTATAGTTCGTAGACTGGATAGAACCACTCAGGCCTGAAGAAAAGGGCGTCCAAAAATTCAGACCATCGTCCCAATATTCTAATGCGTATGGCCCGTCATTCGCATTAGAAGCGCCCTCTCCAAAGGTTAAATATCGATAATTTGAATATCCAATATTCATTGCAGCACCGTTTTTTATGCGAAATGCTCCTGTTTGAGCAAATGCCAAATTTGTTAAAAAAACTAAAAAAACAAAGCAAGGTAAAAGTAATTTTTTCATGATAGTTAATTTTTATAAGTGATTAAATTTTATTTGATTTTTAATTATTTATACTAAAAACCTGTGACAAAAATAGAGCCTTTAATCCAATAATAAAAGTTACGGTTGAGTAGTTTTGGGGTTACGTTTGTGAAATTATTTTGCACAAAATTTAAAAAAGGTTACATTTGTAATGGTTTTTATATTTATTATTAAATTGAACAAACTATGAAAAGAAAATTATTACTTATTTTTGCACGTTTAAAAAAGAATTATACCACGGATTATATGGCAAAAGAGTTGGGGATAACTCGAAAGCAATACTCAAGTCTTGAAAATGGACATATCGTGAACATAAAAGAAGAGCTAAAAGAGGTTATC
Organism: Chitinophagales bacterium; assembly: GCA_044377205.1. Lineage (GTDB taxonomy): Bacteria > Bacteroidota > Bacteroidia > Chitinophagales > JADJOU01 > CHPMRC01. Next base: position 10,576 of record JBIPMU010000010.1, read on the forward strand.
TCTAAGCTATTGGACATTGACACATCGCTGCTAGACATAGATGAAGGGAATATTATCATAACGGGTAACAAGAATAATGGATTCCAAATTGCAGATTATAATAATACTCAAAAGCAGATGACGATTCAATTGCTTTTAAAACAAATAGAAATGCAGCAAAACATTATTCAAAAACAGCAAGAACAAATTCATGAACTTACTTCACATGTTGAAATGAATAATCCTATTGAATAGGAAATATACTCTATATACATTATGATTCTATATATTGTATGATAGATATTATTTTTTATATTCTGAAAACCAATATTTTGTATGATTATTAATGTCTAATTTTAAAAAAAATAATCTTAAAAAAAAAAATAGCATTACTTTTGCCTCGGAGGAATGCCAGAGCGGTTTAATGGAGCAGTCTTGAAAACTGTCGTAGGTAACACTACCGGGGGTTCGAATCCCTCTTCCTCCGCTCTCAAAATTATAAAAAAGCCCTAATCAATTGATTAGGGCTTTTTTATTGAAAAAATTTAACAAAAAAAGATTTTGATTTTGTAAAAAATTATGTATCATTGCGACTGAAATTTGCAAAATTTATATAGTTATGAAAAGAACTTTACATTATATAGCTTTGTTTATATTTACTGGATGTGCAGTTAATTTAACCGCACAAGTTACAGGAGTTAAAAACATTCCCGGCGATTATGCCACACTAGCAGCCGCTATTACCGACTTGAATACCAATGGAGTAGGAGCAGGTGGTGCTACTATTAATGTCAATGCCAATCAAACAGCACCAGCTGGAGGTTATGTATTAGGAAATACAGGCTCCGCATTACTTACAACGCTATCTTTATCAAATCCATTAGTAATTAATGGAAATGGAAGTAATCTCACCTCTTTTGTAGGTATAAGAGCAGGCAATCTTACTTCTGGCCAAAATGATGCCATTTTCTCTTTGGTAGGAGTAGATTTTGTCACAATCAAACGGTTTAATTTTTTAGAATCCGCTTCAAATACTACTACAACAACTACTATGGAATTTGCTGTAGCAATGTATAATGTAGGAACTGTATCTGGAGCCTCGAATGGTTGCCAAATGATTACTATAGATAGTAATACATTAAATTTTCCAAATATTAATACGAATAATTATTTAGTATATGTCGGTGCATATCAATATAATACAATAACTGCTGCTTCTTGGCAAGGTGGTATTACGTCACCTGATATTCACGCCCGTATAATGGTATCAAACAATACCATTACACAAGGATATAATGGAGTGTATTTCAGAGGGGCTACTACGGCACAAGCTAGAGCGCTCATTACGCAAAATAATACGTTTAATAATCTTGGTGGAGGGACAGGAAGTGCTTATGGCATTTATACTTTTTATTTAGATAGTGCAATACATTATAATAATAAAATTGCATTTGATGCCGCTCATGGAAATGCTACAACCTATGGAATTTTCTGGAGTACAAATAATGGAGGTGTCTTTGAAGCGTATGATAATGATATAAATCTTACGTATTCGGGCACTTCTCAGATTGCAGGTATTTATGGGACGGGTTTCCTAGGAAGCACATTCAAAGTCAAACGAAATAGAATTTATGGAAATGCGTTAGCAATTACAGCTGCAGCTGCATGTTATCCAATATATCAAACCTATTCGGGAGGAAATGTCTTTTCTTTTGATATTGATAGTAATATTATTGAAAACATGAATATTGGAGGTACAGGTGTTTTTTATACTATATATACAAGTGGTTCTACTACTGCTGCTACCAATTCTACTCATAATATTAGAGGGAATATCATTAATAATATCAATCGTATTGGAACCAATGGTACTTCGTATTTAGTATATGCTGCATCTAAAATCAACACG
>JBIPMU010000192.1:0-3490 GCA_044377205.1 Chitinophagales bacterium
TTTGAAAAAAGGGACATTTTAGTATTTAGTATAAGATTTAACTGTAATTACTCCAATCTAAATGTAACTGGAACCGTATAATAAACTCTTACAGCATGTCCACCTTGTTTTCCAGGCTTCCATCTTGGCATAGATTTTACTACTCTCAAGGCTTCTTCATCGCATCCACCTTTTATTCCTTTTACTACTTTTGTATTTTGAATAGATCCGTCTTCATTTACGATGAATTCTACTTGAACTGTACCTTCAATTTCGTTTTCCGCAGCATAGTTTGGGTAACGAATATTTTTTTGAAGATATCGGATTAGAGCATCTTCTCCACCTGGAAATTCAGGCATTTGTTCAACAAATGCAAAAGGTTCATTAGATTTAGGTGCTTCAACGGGACCTCCATTACCCAATTCTATTTCTTCAGGCAATTCTTGACCAACAACCGTTTCATTGGCAACTTGTGCCTTTGATTCAACTACTTCTTCTACGGTTTTAATTTCTTCCTCAGGTCTAGCTATTTCTACAACTTTTGGAGGAACGAACTGAATCGTAGCTTTAATAGGAGGAGGAGGTGGTGGAGGAGGAGGTGGGGGGTTTTTTTTATCCTCCAATGGTGGTGGTGCTTTTAATTCAGTAACCGCTCTTACAGGTTTTTCTGTCTCAAAATTTACATTTTCTTTTAAATAGTTATACAATCCATAACCTCCAGCTATAGCTATTACTATGAAAAGAAATATAATCATTGAGCGCTTGATATGGGTAGGGTATACTCTGCGAAGATCATAAGCTCCATAGGCTTTATTTCTTCCTCTGAATACCAAGTCCAATAAATCGGCACTTTTTGACATTGTACTCATATTATTTCTTTAATTAATTTATAAATTATTTCGACTCTTTTGCTTTAGCCATCGATTGTTCAACTAAGACTTTTTCTGGCTCAGAGATATTCAAAATAGCATAACGCGCTATTTTATTTATATGCATTTCATCCAAAGCATTCACCATATTTCCATAAACAGAACTATCTACAGGTTTTATCATTACCATCAACTTTGATTTACCTTGTTTATCAAAATTATTAGCTCTGTCTGGATCTGTATCTAACTCTTTTAATTTTTCAATAATTACTTTTCGTAATCCTGATTTTTTATCAAAAGAAGTTACTTTAATGGCTTCTGGATCTGCTGCTGCCTCTTCAGCTTTCCCAAAATAGTATAATACTATATTTTTAGGAGCTAATAAAAGTGTTAAAGCATGCTTTTTACTTAATTCAGGTGCATCTTCTTCAGGTGCATCTTCCTTAGGTAATGCAATCTGCATAGCTTTAGGTTTTGCAAGTGTTGTCGTAAACATGAAGAATGTGATAAGAAGGAATGCTAAGTCCACCATTGCTGTCAAATCGACTTTCGTGGACTGTTTCTTTGCTTTGCCCTTACCACCTTCCTGGGGGTTTTCTTGAATTTCAGCCATTCTTAATTCTTTTTAATGGTTTAAAATAATTTTTTCACTTATCTATTAATCAGCACTTCCTTGTGTTGTCAATAAGCTAAATCTATCTACTCCTTGGTCTTGTAATGTCTTCATTACTTTTTTGATAGACGCATAAGGCGCTTTTTGATCTGCTTTTATTACAACTTTAGCTCCTTGATTTGCTCTTCTCGCATTAATGATCCAATCTTTTAATTGATTGGCATCAGTGTTAGAACTATCTAAAGGAATTCCAAGTGTAGATTTTTCAATTTCTTTTTTCTTTTTTGCATCAGCCGCTAAATATTCAGGTAAGTTAACTACAGGAACTCCAATAGGTCCACCATTTACGAAATTTTTAGTTTGTTCTGCATTAACGCTAAACTTGAACTGATCTTTCATATTGTCCAACCAATACTGACGAGAATTATTTTTATTGTCAAGATTTACAAAGGTTCTCCCTTTGTCATCTATCAATAATGTAATAACATCTACATCGGGTACAGGCAAATCCACAATAGAAGAAGGCGTAGATACTTCTACGGGTTCCATAGGCTTTGCTTTTGCAGTCAATACGAAAAAGGTAAGCAAAAGAAATGCCACGTCACACATGGCCGTCATATCCAAAGATACCGAACCTTTTTTTACTTTAATTTTTGGCATATTGCTCTATTTTTCTATTTAATAATAACGTTTCAAAATGTTTTTTCTAATAGACGCTTTTTATGCGTTTTTAGATGCAAAAGATTGAGAAATCAAAAATTGAGCCTCATCCATTTTGTATGTCATTCCATCAATTTTGCTAGAAAAATAGTTGTAGAAAATGATAGAAAATAATGAAGTAGATATACCTAACGCTGTATTGATCAAGGCCTCAGAGATACCATTAGCTAAAGCTGCTTGGTCAGGAGCACCTGCTGTAGCCAAAGCCGCGAATGAACGAATCATCCCTAAAACCGTTCCTACTAGTCCTAACAATGTAGCAACTGAAGCTAACGTAGAAAGGATACTCATATTTTGTTGTAACATAGGTACTTCAAGAGCTGTAGTTTCTTCCATTTCTTTTTGAATAGCAAGGATTTTTTGTTCTCCTTTCAATTCATTGTTTTTACTCATTGATTCAAAAGCCTCAATACCAGAAAGGGTAACATTAGCAACTGTACCTTTTTGTCTATCGCACAATTCTCTAGCTTCTTGAGTATTTCCATTGTCAAGAGCATTAGATATTGCTTTTAAGAAACCATCTACATCTTTTCCGCCAGATGCTTTATTTAAAGATAAAAATCTTTCGATAGAAAATACAGCCATTGAGATAAAGAATGTAAATAGAATAGGTACTATGAATCCACCTGCATAAACCATACCTAAATAATTTCCTGGAAGTGGGTGACCATGTTCGTCAAAATTGCTTTTTGCTCCAAATACAAACAAATAGATGCAAACTGCAACTGCAAAGATAATAGTAAATACCATCCAGTTTGGAATAGGGAATCCTCCTTGTTTTTTTTGTGTACTCATGTTGTTAATTTTTAATTTTTTTTGATTAATGATTTGAATTTAATTTTATTGTTGATGGCAAAAATAGAAAAATTTTATAATCTTAACTTTTTTTTTCTGCTTAATCTTGTTTTATTAACGTTTTCATTACATTATTATTATTTTATCAATATTTTATCCACAAAATTCAATTGAATTAATGAATTGGAAAGGAATAGTGATACTTTTTCTGGATATAATGCAAATGCAAAAGTGATACATAATATAAATAAAACACTAATATAAAGTTCGTTTTTAATATTTATGGTTTCGAAAGCTATGCTTTCATTCATATACATTCGATTGATTACTTTTAAATAGTATGCAATGCTTAATGCTGATGCTAATAAAGCAAATACAAATAAAAGAGTATTTACTGAAAAAATACTCATTAGTATAGAATATTTTCCTATAAAACCAACAGTTAATGGAATTCCAGCCATTGACATTAAAAATATAGTCATTGCAAATGCTAAAAAAGGTTCTTTTTTAGCTA
>JBIPMU010000193.1:0-3488 GCA_044377205.1 Chitinophagales bacterium
GCACGATCAAATAAAAACATATCATTGATTGTACTATAAGCACCTTTATCGCCAAATACACCATCAAATTTATCGTTTGGATAGATTTGATTATTGTTGTAAAGTCCAAATGTACGATTTTCCATACTCCAAATCTGATCGGGATATGCAAAATAGGAATTTTTCATGCCTAGTGGATTGAAAATATTTTCTTTTACAAAATCTTGAAACGATTTTCCAGAAATTTTTTCAACCAATAATCCCAGAAGAGCATAATTTGAATTGTTGTATTTAAATCGCGCATTTGTAGTGAACTCTTTAGACGCTCTTGCATGGCACAAAGCATTGAAAGCATCTTGATTGGTATAATACATTACAGATTGAGGATAATGTCTTTTATCCAAATAAATATAATTAGGAATTCCACTTCTATGGCACAAAAGTTGACGTATAGTCACATCTTGATAAGGAAAAGAAGGAAAGTAAATACTAAAAAAGTCATCTAATCCTATTTTGTTTTGTTCAATTAAAAGAAGGGTTGCTACTGCTGTAATTGTTTTGGAAACAGATGCCAATTGAAAAACTGAATTATCTTGAAGAGGTTCTTTCAATACAGGATTTGCAGATCCAAAGGAATTTTTATAAATAATTTGTCCATGTTGTGCTACTAATACACAGCCGTTGAACATATTTTTTGAAGATAATTTTTTAAAAATAGAGTCAATTTTATAATTTTTATATTCAAAATTAACAATCTTTTTTCTGGAGTTTTCAAAGCGATTTAAACGCAGTTTTTCCTCAATATAGAATGATTTATTTTTAACATTTGGGTGTAATAATTTTTTATTACTATTAAAACTGGAGCTTAAATAACAAATTGTAGATAAGGCGAATATGAAAAATAATTTGTTTTTAAACATATAAATAAAGTATTAATAAATGCGAAAATTTACATCACAAAGATAATTAATTTATGCTTGAGATTTCAAGTTGTTATCAACAAGTATTATTCATGCGTATTGTTTTCTGTTCAAATTTGATTTGAATTTCTTAGCTTTGCAAAAATACGTTTTTTTGGAGAAATAAAGAAAAATATTTCATATCATATTGTTACATATCATGAAAAGTAAAAAAATAGTAATTATTGGAGGGGGTAATGTAGGTTATCATTTAATCAAAAGTATTACTGCTTCGGGGCACAAGCTTTTGCAGATATATAATCGTACACTTTCTAATATCCAAATGCACTCGTCTAATTCCAATTTAATTGGCAATATTGGTGAGTTGTCTCCCGATGGCGATATTTACATAGTATGTGTAAAAGACGATGCCATAGAATCTATGGCTACCAAATTCAATCTAAAAGATAAATTGGTGGTTCATACATCGGGCAATCGTTCCAAAGATATGCTGCAAGCTACCAGTTCGAATTATGGTATTTTTTATCCTATTCAATCGTTTACCAAAAACATACCTATAGATTTTAAAAATATACCTATAGTAGTAGAAGGAAATAATGCCGAAAGTACACAAATGATAAAGGATTTTGCAAATTCTATTTCCAATCATGTCTATGAATTGGACGAAACTAAAAGACAATATTTGAATTTAGCGGGTGTTTTTGTCAATAATTTTACGAATGCCCTTTTTGCGTCGATGGATTCTTTTTTGAAAGCCAAAGAGGTAGATTTCAAAATATTATTACCCCTTATCCAAAATACTGTGGATAAACTCAAACTGGATTCGCCACACAAAATGCAAACAGGACCTGCTGTTCGTAAGGATATGGATACCATCACACGTCAGCAAGATTTGCTTACCGATTATCCCGATTTGCATCAAATTTATCAGCTGATGACGGATATGATTCTAAAACAACATGCATAATATTTTTGTAGATTTTCTTAAATCTATTCGAATTGTCAATGTCATAGCTATTGCGTGCGCGCAAGTAATTCTTTGTCAAGCTTTTAATGTAGATGATGCGTTGGCTATTGGGTTAACCTTCATGCTATCAGCCGCTGGATATCTTCAAAACAATCTCTTGGATTTTGAGCTGGATACTATAGGTAAAAAACGGATCAATATTTTTTTGAATCAATATTTCAAGTTTGCACATTATATAGTAAATGGAGTTTTTCTAGTCACTTTTTTGAGTGCAATATATTTTCTTGTATTGGAAAATAGCATACATGGCTATATGCTCATCATAAATAGTGCGCTTTTGTATCTATACAATATTTATCTAAAAAAAATAGCCTTTATAGGAAATCTTGCCGTGGCTATATTGTCCTCAAATGCCATTTTATATATCTTTTGGCTAGAGGGACGCTTGAATAATACAAATGTACTATTTTTAGGATTTATATTCGTGCTATCGTTTTTACGAGAAATCATTAAAGATATAGAAGACAAAGATGTTGATAATAATTTCGGCTACAAAACCTTGCCCATTTTGCTGTCTTTGAATTCGATGAAAGCAATTGCTAGTTTCTTAACTATAACTATCTTATTGCTCTTGGTATTTATGGAATTTCCACTCTGGGGAAAAGGACTTGTAGCTTCTTTGTTATTGATACAAAGTATTTTTACCTTCAAAAATCAATTTTCGCTATCCAGCACCCTACTAAAAGCTATTTTTTTTATGGGGATTTTGATTTTGGGAGTGAAGATATAATGGAATATTCTGTACTATTTTTCTTAGTATAAAATATTTTAGTTTTATGCTTTTCTCCTTAATGTATCCATCATCTGGGATACTTTGCCCGATATTGGACGTTTGTTTGAGTGGATTTTTGCTTTGACTTTACTTGTACTTGTCCAGCAAACTAGTTATTAGCTTATTTGGTGGTCACTTCTTTTGGAATGTACTGCACCACTTGCTGCGCTTGTCTAGGGTCGTTCGGTCGCTCGCTTTTTATCCTCTTGTATAATTTTTGTAGCTACCCGAAAGTAGCGATTTCGATGCACAAATTGTCAACCAAGCAAAACTATGATAGAAGCACAAAGCTTGATTTAACTAATGAACCGCCACTTTTGGCTAGGTGTTGTTATGTCGTCGTTTTTCTAATTTCATTCAGTCTAATTGATACATTGGTTAGGATGTCAACTTTTAAAATGTTGTCTTGTTTATAGTTCTTTTGTATCCAGTCTGACAATGTTTTTCCACCCATTATTCTTGGTGTCCCATTGTTATTTGCAGTTCTGTTTATATACCCTTGAACTATATTTTTTGAATTGTCACCCAATTGAATTTCAATTATTGCCTTGTCAGCACCAAAATTCTCAGAGTATATTTTTGAAACATTAAAGAAGCCTTGATTATAATATGTTTTACTCAATTTGACTTCAAAAGTTTGAGTTACTTGATTTGTTATTTCCATATTATTTTTGATTAAGATTAAATTTTCACTTTCACTTTCATTGTCCAAATGTTGGTCTGTTTGTAAACCCTAATTTGTTTTTCACATACTATACAATTTAGCATATATAATTATTTTGCTGTTTTT
>JBIPMU010000194.1:0-3482 GCA_044377205.1 Chitinophagales bacterium
AGCTATAGTTCAAAATAATAACCCTGAATTTGATATCATGGATACTATATCTATCAAAGATAGTAATAGAGAAGAAGAGCTTATTGATGAAGAAAGTCATATAGATGTATTTAAATATGTAGATTTATTGCCAAATGAACAAAGAGAAGTAATCATCCTCAGACACTATTATGATTACAGTTTCAAAGAAATAGCAGAAATGACAGGCACCAATCTCAATACCGCATTGGGTAGAATGCGATATGCACTTATCAATTTACGAAAATTAATTAAAAAGAAATAATATGTTTGAATTTTTAATAGTATTGGCAACATTTATAATTATGGAAGGAGTTACATGGTGTACTCACAAATATATTATGCATGGACTATTATGGGTATGGCACTATGATCATCATAATAAAAACCCAAAACGATTTCTAGAAAAAAATGATAATTTTTTTATTGTTTTTGCTGTGATTTCTATGACTTTATTCTTATTAGGATCATATTATGCAAATCTTAGGTTCTTATTTTTCATTGGGATGGGAATACTTGCTTATGGAACGGCATATACTTTAGTTCATGAAATAATTATACATCAACGATTTAGATTATTCACAAATAACCATAATTTTTATTTTACAGCATTGAGAAAAGCACATAAAAATCATCACAAAAAATTAGGAAAAGAAGATGGTGAATGCTTTGGAATGCTATGGGTTCCTTTTCATTATTTCAAAAATGCTTGGAACGAATCAAAATAAATTATGGATTTTATTTTTGACAATAAATACACTTATTTTTGGGTAGATTTTTTATGTATCTTCTTTCCTTTTGTATTTTCTTTTACAAAAAAATTTGATTTCCACAAAGATTGGAAATATTATTTTCCTGCTAATTTCATTGTAGCATTCATTTTTATTTTGTGGGATATATATAAAACACAAGTAGGTGTTTGGTGGTTTGACCAAAAATATACCCTTGGGATAAACATTTATAATCTTCCAATAGAAGAGATTTTCTTTTTCATTTGTATTCCCTATGCATGTATTTTCACATACTACTGTTTTAAAAAACATATCAAAATTAATAATCTTGTAAAATCTATATCACAATTTGCTTTATGGCTTCCAATGATTGCTGTAGCATTTTTGTTCTATGACAGACTTTATCCTATGATCACTTTTACATTATTAGGTATAAGTTGGATTTTACTCAAAAAATATAAACCTGATTTTTATCCCTATTTTTTCATTGTTTATATAATCATGTTTTTTCCATTTTTTCTATCAAATGGAATTCTAACGGGTGGATTTATCAATCGATCTATCGTAAATTACAATCCAGAAGAGATTATTGGATTGAGGCTATATACTATTCCATTTGAGGATTATTTTTATGGCATGTTGCTTATCTTATGGACAATTTGGCTGTATGAATATTTCAAAAAACAGCAAAAATGGTAAATAATGAAAGGACTTTTATTTTATTTATATTCAATTATTATAGTTAAAAAAGAACGCTATTACTCATATAACTATGAAAAATATCAATTGCGTATTTTAAAAAAAATAATACAAAACTCAATAAAGACAGAGTTCAATCCAAATCAAAAGATATATACTCATAACTTAATAGCCCAGTATCAATCTGAATTTAAATTAACTAATTATGAATCTATTCTACCATTTATTGATAAAATTAAATGCGGAGAACTAAATATATTGACCAGGGAAAAAATTAATTTTTTACTCAAAACAAGTGGCACTACTGGAGGGCATAAATATATTCCCATAACTAAAAAAGGTATCATAGATCAAATAAATGCTGCTAAAAAAGTGCTTTGTTTCTTTGCATACCATAATAAAAATGCAGACTTTATAAATAAAAAAATGATCTTTCTTCAAGGAAGCCCTTTGCTAGACAACGAGTTTAATATCCCAAGTGGAAGACTTTCTGGTATAGTTTATCATTTTATCCCAAAATTTTTTCAAAGAAATAAATTACCTAGCTACAAGAACAATATTATAGAAAATTGGGAATCCAAAGTTGAAGCAATAATTAATGAAATAGAAAATGAAGATATGTCAATCATTGGTGGAATACCTCCTTGGTGTATTCAATTATTTGAAAAAATACTCTTGAGAAAAAAATTAGAAAATCTTTCAAATTTATATCCAAACTTAACGCTTTATATTCACGGAGGAGTTGACTTTTCTCCCTATAAAAACAAAGTATCTAATCTTCTTGGAAATAAAGTAAAAACTCTGGATACATTTCCTGCATCAGAAGGATTTTTTGCACTTCAAGATCATCCAGAAGCACAAGACATGCTTTTATTAATAAATCAGGGTGTTTTTTATGAATTTAGAACGTTAAATATACAAAATGCACAAGTGATATCCCTTTCTGAAGTAAAATTAAACACAAATTATGAACTTATCATTAGCAATTTAAGTGGACTCTATCGTTATCAAATAGGTGATATTATACAATTTACTTCTATTAAACCGTTCCGAATTAAAGTAGCAGGAAGAACAAAACAATTTATTTCCGCTTTTGGGGAACATGTTATTGGAAATGAGATTGATCAAAGTATTGCTTATATAATTAAAAAATATAATCTTTCAATAACAGAATTTCATGTATGTCCAAATGTAGATAAAAAAAGATATGAGTGGCTTATAGAAGGAAATATAAATATTGATTTACTTTCAGAAATAACTAAAGAATTAGACATCAATCTATCTCTACAAAACCCATATTACAACCATTTAATAAAAGGTAACATAATTAATTCATGTAACATTACCTTATTAAATAAAAATGTTTTTCAAAAATATAGAATTAAATATAATAAACTAGGTGACCAAAACAAAGTAGTTCGCGTTTCAAATGATATGATACTATACAATATTTTAATAGATATAAATAATAAAGGTATCTAAAAATTTAGATACCTTTATATATTTTTTTATCGTAAATATTAAAATTTCAATACTTTAAATTCTGTCCTCCTATTTTGTTTATGTTCATAATCAGAACAAGTAGATTTTATAGCACCTTCACATGGGCAATTATTTACAAGCATAGACTCCCCATAACCTTTATATTGCAATCTTGTTCTACTTATACCTTTTGAAACCAAATATTCAACAGTAGATGCGGCTCTTTTTTTTGACAATTCAGCATTTGAAGCTGCAGAAGATCTACAATCAGTATGTGATCCCATCTCAATTTCCATTGTAGGATTCTCGAATAATAATTTTACAATTTTATCTAATTCCGCTGCAGATATTGATTTTATCTTCCATTTTCCAACATCAAAATAGATATTATCAATTTTAAATGTTTTTCCAATTTCAGCTTTATCTAAATAAATAGTAGCCATCAATGTCTCTGGTGGTTTTTTGCCATTGGTATTTAATTTAACTGAACCTGTCAAATATTTAGACCCATCATCAATTATCTTAGAAGCTGAAATATTATAAATTTCATTT
>JBIPMU010000195.1:0-3471 GCA_044377205.1 Chitinophagales bacterium
ATTATTGAGACTATAATAAACATTGGCTCTATAATATGTAGAAGAAAGTGGCGAAGCTCCTGTGGAATCACATTTACTACAGCTCATATCGGCAGTAGGTGACCAGCGAACACTATCCCAAGAACCATTGATATTCACCTTCAAATGACTTATGGATCCTGCTACTATTTGAGTTGGTTTTGCTGTGATTGAAATTGGTAAATTTTTCAAAACACTCACTTTAATTTGTTTTTCTACACGTGGACAATTTGTGTTTTTTGTATACACTTTGTACAAGTATGTATTTTGAGGAGAAACCAAAACTATAGAATCACCACTAATTTTATCCATCCATGTACTATCTTCAAAAAATATTCTATTGGCACTTTGTATATTATATTTAATAGATTCTCCAAAACAAATAACGGTATCAGTACTGGGTGTAATGTTTAGACTAGGAATTGTATCAACAAGGTGAACTAAATTGGCAGTACTTTGACATCCTGTATTTATATCTAATAAATTTAAATTAATTGTTACAAACCCAAATTCATCCCATGTATTGATTCCATCTACTGTATTGAGAGAGGTAGGTATTCCTTTCGTATTTATAAACTGCCAATTCCATTGATAATTTGGTGAATTTTTACCTTGAGTAGTATTGTTATAGTATACAATAGTGTCTTTGCACAAAAACGAGACAGGTTCAAATGATATTTTTGGAGGAGCTACAACACTAATAGTTTTTGAAAGTGTATCGCCACAACCAAAATTATCCATGAGATAAACCGTAGGAGAATAATTGCCTCTGACAGCAAATGCATGATTTTTTAAAACTACAAAATTGGTATCTTTTGCACCATCTCCATATTCAATGGTTCTAGTTATCAGTGTTCCTTGTCCATTTATATTATTAGGCGTAAATGTAACAGCTACACCATTACAAGTGGTAGTTTTATCTATTGTAAACCCCGCAACAGGATTTTTAAAAACTTTTATAGGAGTTGTTTTTAATACTATTCCAGCAGGTCCAATATCATAATTTATTTTTAAAGAAACTGAAAATAAACCAAAAGTATTATATGTATATGTAATATTAGCAGATGATGAGGTTAATGTATTTCCATCCCCAAATGTCCATTCTCTTGAAATCACATTGAGTCCCATTGGAATAGAATTTGTATCCGTAAATGTTATAGTATTTTCTTGACAAATGGTATCTTTACTTGATTGAATATCTTGTTGTGCAAAAACAAACGTATATACTAAACACGAAATTAAAAAAACAAAATATTTTGTAAGTTTCACTATTTTCATAATTTAAAATTAGAAATTTTTTGTATTAGGGCAGTCTGACCTTGATTTAAACACTTTCTCAATAAGTCCTATATATCCTAAGCTCAACTCTAAGGCGCCAAAACCTTTGGTAGCAGTATTCAATTCATTTAAATTATGATCATAGCTAAGTCCTATCATTATACCATCATATTCCAATCGTGCCATTCCTATCGCTGCATCTATTGAATTATTTCCATATCTCAAAAAAGTACCAAAAGATATACTGGATTTATTTAAAGAATAATTTCCAAATAAAAACTGAACTGAAGTTCCTCCATTTACTTGAGAATGTGCGTCTTGTTTTGTGGCAAGTAAAGTTGGCAAAATAAATACTAAATCCGTAATTCTGATTTTAGCAGAAGTATATAAATTAAATCGTTTAGCTTTTTCTGTATTGGTATTTAAAAATGAATTTTTGATAGGTAATAAATGATCCGCTGAAGCACCTATAAAAAAATTAGCATTTTCAGAAAAAACCACTTGATAATTCAACCCTAAACCTAAATCAAACCCCATAGTACTTGTTCGCTGAATATCTTCAGGATTTTGATCTGGAGTTATAAAATTTCCCCCTAAAAAATTATGATTAGCCCCAAGATAAGTTCCTAAACTTAAATATTGTTCTATATCATAGCCTATTTTTTTATTATAACTAAAATTGACACGTGCCATATTATTCGTCATAAATCCAAATTGGTCTTCTTGATAGGCATTTACACCAACTCCTAAATAATCACCTTGAAGTTTATCTTTTAAGAAAACAGCATCAGCACTTACTCCTATAGACTTGATACTGGATCCTAGTGTATTCCATTGTGTACGATAATTTGCTGTAACTCTATAGTTTCCATCAAAAAATCCAGTCAAAGCAGGATTGATGTAGGGTTGGGATGCAAAATATTGCGACAAAATCATATCTTGACTTTGTAAAATATGGAAATTGAATATTAATATCAAGTATATAAAAATCTTCTTCATGTTTTTTTAATTATACGTTTGTCTCTTTTCAATTATGCTATTTTAACAATAAAATTTGACCACTTTTCACAATTCTATCATATTTTGAATAGATTGAATTATAACGCATCATATATGTATATACTCCTGTTTCAAGCATATTGCCATTGGTACCCTTCCCGTCCCATTGAAAATTTAAATCATAAGCATTAAATACATTGTTTCCCCATTTATCATAAACCTTAAACTCAAAAGATTCAACAATATTTGTATTATTGGTAATCAAATAAAAAATATCATTTTTAGAATCTTGATTGTATGGAGTAAACATGTTTGGAACTATAATATTATCAATTGAATCAACAATTGTAACAGAAAAACGAGCTATTGCTAAACAATTAGGCCCATATCTTGCTTCCAATGTGTATAGCGTATTCTCTACAGGATAAATTTCATAATTATTATTTGCAGGTCGTGCATTGTTTTTGGGCGACCAAATAAAATTATAGAAATAGAAGGATGAATCCACTTTTAATATTTGCGTTTGACCCGCTACCATTTCCGTTTTACCTGAAATAGCTAATCGTTTTTCTGGATACAACTCTATTCTTTTTCTAAGAGTATCTGTACATCCAGCTCTATCTTTTATAACAGCTAAATAATCTCCAGAATCCAATGATTCTGCAATACGTGTTTTGTTTAATGGCGCGTGCATCCATGAATATGTTAGATTATTTGTATCTCCACTTATTATATTAATAGATAATCTACCTACACCATCTAATGGACAGATAGAATCCGTACCAACAAGATTACCTTTTGGACCTGGAATATTCTGAACTTCTATATCATTTACCGAAAACGTATCACAAGCTAAAGTATCCCAAAAATAAACCGAATATTTTCCTGGCGCTAGAGAATCAAAAGGCATCTTTAGGCGCGAAGAATCTTTCCATCTATAACGAATAGGCGCATACCCACCTTGTACTTTTACATCAATACTACCAATATTTTGAGCACATTCCGCATTTAATACTGATACACTTTTAAGTTTTATCTTACTTACTTTTGCATATACCGTACCAGATATTGTAATACTGCATGCTGCATTATCAGTGATTGTTACCGAATAGGTACCGGGCTTCAATGTATTATCTATATTTGAATTAAGCGAAGCATTTTGACTCCATTTATAAA
>JBIPMU010000196.1:0-3465 GCA_044377205.1 Chitinophagales bacterium
CTTACATTCTCGGAACAAGTCGGATTATTTATTTTCAAAAAATTACTATAGTTCCTTTTCACATTCCTTTTGTTTTACGTCGTTTATTGATGGATTCAATTTTATAGAACCTAGCAAAGTAACGCACTACGATTACAGATATCCCATTCTTGACAAAAATAAATTTGAGTCGGCACACATCAAAGGCATGGCTATCATGCAGGTATTGGCAGAGCGATTCAAAGGAAACATCAAAAACAATGAGATTAAATAATTAATACTAGTTTTGTGTATAAATTAATTCTATGGAAAATCAAGTCTCAAATAGTACTTCATTTAAAAGCACTCTTTCAAATTTCCTTATGAAAGTAATAAAATTACTCATTGTAATTATTTTTTTAGCAGCCCTCTCTGCATGGGGATTATCTAAGTTTGCATACTCTGAAGGAGAACGTGCAGGTGTAGTTTCTAAATTTTCCAAAAAAGGATATATTTTCAAAACATACGAAGGCGAGTTGAATGTTGGCGCTCAAGGTCAAGTGAGCAATATGAATCAAAACATTTGGAATTTTACGCTTCAAAATTCGGATGACACCATTATTATCAATAGTTTGGAAGATGCTATGCTCTATGGAAAAAGAGTCAGACTTCATTACGAACAACGAATATTTAAATTTTCATGGATGGGAGATAGTGAATTTTTCGTAACGAAAGTAGATGTGGCGAAGTAAAATGCTACGGTATATCAATATACTTGTGCGTCTGCAAAGATAAACCCCAATTAGGGTTTTCTTTGATAAAATCGATACACAAATTCGTCATTTCTTGACGATTATCCCATTCGGGTTGGATATATAATTTGCAGTTTTTATGCATTTTGGCTTCAAATTCTTTTGCCCAGCGCAAATCATTCTTATGTGCAATGACCACTTTGAGTTCATGACTATGATCATAATAGGTTTCTAAGGGTTTTTTAAATCGTTTTGGCGAAAAACAAACCCAGTCCCAAGAGCCTGTCAAAAGATTGGTGCCAGAGGTTTCTATATGTGTGCGGATTTGCAGATTCTGAATCGCTTGTGTCAAAGCTGTTAAATCATGCATGGTGGGTTCACCACCTGTAATCACCGCAATTTTTGCGCTGCTATTTTGGGTTAAATTAGCAATAGCATCAATATTCATTTTGGGATGTGCCTCTTTGTCCCAGCTTTCTTTTACATCGCACCAAGTACATCCTACATCGCATCCACCTAGACGAATAAAATAGGCGGCATGCCCCGAATATGCGCCTTCGCCTTGCAGCGTATAAAAATGCTCCATTACAGGGAGGTTCATCATAGCAAGATTATATTGTTGGGTAATTAATTTGTTTTTTGCGCGCCAAAAGCGTATTATACAAGAGCATTGTCACCGTCATAGGGCCTACGCCACCTGGAACAGGCGTGATATATGATGTTTTGGGTGCTACATCCGCAAAATCTACATCGCCTACAATAGAGTAGCCTTTTGGACTGTCATCAATTACGCGAGTAATTCCTACATCAAATACTATAGCGCCTTCTTTGACCATATTCGCTTTTACAAAATTGGGGTTTCCTACAGCTACAATTAGTATATCTGCTTCACGAGTATATTGTTCAATGTTTTTTGTGTGTGTATTCAAAATCGTTACCGTGCAATTTCCTATAGATTTGTTTTGTCCCAGCATAATACCTATTGGTTTCCCAACGATATTGCTTCGACCAATGACTACACAACGTTTTCCTGTAGGGTCTATATTATTTCGTTGAATCAATTTCAAAATGCCATAAGGTGTAGCGGGCTTGTAGCTAGGCAGTCCCAGTGCCATAAGCCCAAAATTATGCGGCGTAAAACCATCTACATCTTTTTCAGGATTGATGGCTAGCAATACATTATTGGCGTCAATATGTTTTGGGAGTGGAAGTTGAACGATAAACCCATCCACGGTTTCGTCTACATTTAGGCGTTTGATAAGTCGTATCAATTCATCTTCTGTGGTTGCGTTATCTTTTTTAATCAAAGTAGATTCAAAACCACATTCTCTACAACTTTTAATTTTATTATTTACATAGGTTTGGCTAGCACCATCATTTCCCACTAAGACCGCAACTAAGTGAGGAGGTCTATCGCCATGAGCAATCATCTGGTCTACTTCTTCTCTAATTTCTGTCTTTATGGTCTTGGAAAGTGCTAATCCATCTAAAATCTTCATTTGAAATTATATTTTGGGGTTGAATGCTTCAAAAATATACATATTCCTGAAGCTATTGTATTTATGTGGCAAAAGTACAAAAAAATATCAAATTGAGAATGAAATAAGGCAATTTCTAGTCTATAAAATAAAAAATATAAATTTTATCCAAATAATTAAAAATAAAAACCTATCTTTGCACACTTTTTTAGAAAATATTTGAAAAAGAAGTATTATAAAAATTAATAAAATTATATATAATGAAAAGAACGTTTCAGCCATCAAGAAGAAAGAGAGCTAATAAGCATGGTTTTAGAAAGAGAAATAGCACTGTGAGTGGCTACAAAGTATTACAAGCTCGTAGAAAAAAAGGAAGAAAAAAGCTAACAATTAGCGACGAAAAAAGATTGAAATAAATCAATAAATAAGGTATCGTTGTCTGAAAAAAAATAGCTTTAAATCCTATGAACGACTCAAAAGCAAAAAATTAATTGATAATTTATTTGCTTCAAAAGGGAGTGTTTTGTTTTCAAAGCATATAATGCTCAAATATCAGACAGTTGAATCCCTAGATTTTGTTGCCAAAATGGGTGTAACAATTTCCATCAAAAAAGCAAAATCGGCTGTAGATAGAAATTTCTACAAACGAATTTTAAAAGAGGCATATAGACTCCAAAAAAGTCCACTAATAGAAAACTTAGAAGCAAATCAAAAATTTTTGATTTGCTTTTTCGTTTATTTACAAGCGCCTCCCAAAAAGGCTGCCTATAATTTGATTTTTGAAGAAACCAAAGAACTATTGGATAAATTAAATCTGAAGATATGTTCCACAAAATAATGGCTGCACCATTTATATTCCTGATAAAAGTATATAAAAAAGTAATTTCCCCAGCACTTCCCCCCGCTTGCAGATATACGCCCACTTGTTCTAGTTATGCATTAGAAGCTTTTCAAAAACATCCGCTACATCATGCATTTTATCTTACGATCAAAAGAGTGCTAAGCTGTCATCCTTGGGGTGGACATGGATATGATCCAGTTCCAAATAATGAGAAAAAATAGTTTATATATTGGGTATTCCACACGTTATTAATATTCAGAAAATATAATATAATTTTATCAGAGGATAATTGTACATTTGCAAGTGTAATACTATACAATATAAATCCAATATTAAATGATTGAAAGCACGCTATTGCTAAACGATATAGATCCATTGGTTCTTTACGGAGTGAATAATGCCAAGCAAGAAAATATCAAAAAAGCCTTTCCCCTAC
>JBIPMU010000197.1:0-3459 GCA_044377205.1 Chitinophagales bacterium
TATTTGTATGCTTGTATTGAGAGATTTGGGATACGTAATGCGCCTTCGACTGCTTACCGACAAAAAAATCTCATTCAAAGAATTAGTCAAAATTATTTTGCTATGGGAATTTGGGAGTGCTATCACACCTGGTATGCTCGGTGGCAAAGCGGTAGCCATTTTCCTACTCATTCAAAACAAGGTAAAGGCCGCCAAAGCCTCTTCATTGGTTCTTTTGGCAATCATTTTAGATGAATTCATCTTTGTACTGCTATTTCCCATTTTATTTTTCATTTATGGAAAATCTATGCTCGCCCCTCATACCGATTGCCCCGATTGGACCGTATTACAATCCAAGCTTTCATTCCTCAAAAACATTGATTATATTCAAGAAATCGTTTTTACCATTCTTACCTTTATATTTCTTTTTGTAGCCATAGCATTTATTGGGATTTTTGTATTTCCTCGATGGATAAAAAATGCTTTTTTGAATCTATCCCGCATCAAAATATTACACCGATGGCAATCCCAAATTGTAGAGTTTGGAAAAGAATTATTTGAAACCAATATTGCATATAAAAATAAAAAAATCACTTTTTGGATTCAGCTAGCGTTATACACCCTTATGAGCTGGGCGGGTAGGTATATGGTAGGCGTAGCTATTGTTTGGGGATTTGCAAATGCACCTTTGGATTTGGGACTCATTTATGCAAAACAATATGCCCTTTGGCTTATGTTTTATCTTCCCTCAACCCCTGGAAGTAGTGGATTGGCCGAGGCTATTTATATGGCATTTTATTGTCCATATTTTGAACAAGGCATGAGCGGTGTAATCGCTTTCATTTGGCGTTTTATCAGTTATTACATTTATGTAATATTAGGAATTTTTCTTATTTTTTGGGGAATGAGAACCAAAAAGAAATAACCTATCAAGACCCACAAAAAAGAAAGATTAAACGCTGAAATTAAGAATCGAATACCCATTAAAGGGTAAATTAACGCAAAAATTACACATAAAATCAAATAACCAAAAGGATTGAAAAATCGAATTTTGTATAAATCGATATGCTGTTTTTTACTTGAAATTTGATATAATGTATCTGCAAAAAACAAGAAACTAACTACAAATAGTATTTCCAAACCTTTAGCAAAATAAAATACATAAGGTAAAAGCTGTATCCATTCTAATAGAAAATAATACATAGTATGAACCAAACAACCTATAAATATTAACACCAAAACAATTTTTCGTAACGATAAAAGTGCTTTTTGTGATGCTAAGTCTAGCTGTGTTGCCAAAAAAGTAAAACACAAATAAAGCATTGGAATGCATATCATTCCCAATAACAGACCCATTTTTTGTTGATCTTTTGAGATTGTTTTTAGGAATTGATAATTTTCGGCTTTTGAGAATAAATCTGGCGTAAAAAGCAAAAAATTATCCGAAATTCCACAAAGAATTGGAATCGAAAAGATAAAAACAAGCTTAATCCAAAATTTCATTATCTAAGAAAATTAAAACAAAATTAATCTGAATAATTTTGAACTTTCCAAAAATATATATTACGAAAAATAAATGAGGATATACGGCCATACAAAATAATTTTTTTTAATTACCTTTGTGCCTTTAGGATAAAATCAAAACAATGATAGCGACTCAAGAAATAATAGAAAAAATATGGGAAGACCGAAGTCTTTTGAACGATAACAAACAAAAGGTTTTGGATACAATGGAATGGCTAGACAAAGGCAAATTGCGTGTAGCAGAACCTACAGAGTCGGGGTGGAAAGTAAACGAATGGGCAAAAAAAGCAATTTTGCTTTATTTTGGAATTATGGAAATGCGCACCATCAATATCTGCGACGAAATTGAATTTTTTGATAAAATCCCATTAAAAAAAGACTATGAAAGCCAAGGCGTTAGAGCTGTTCCGCATGCTATAGCTCGCTATGGAAGTTTTATGGAAAAAGGCGTAGTGCTTATGCCTTCTTATGTGAATTTAGGCGCTTATGTAGGCGAGGGCACCATGGTAGATACTTGGGCAACTGTAGGTAGTTGTGCTCAAATAGGCAAACATGTTCACTTGAGTGGCGGCGTGGGAATAGGCGGGGTATTGGAACCCCCTCAGGCAGCCCCTGTAATAGTAGAAGATGGCGCATTTCTTGGAAGCCGTTGTATCATAGTAGAAGGCGTAAAAATAGGAAAAGAAGCTGTTTTGGGCGCTAATGTAGTCTTGACAGCATCTACAAAAATTATCGATATTACAGGCGAAAAACCCATAGAATACAAAGGCTATGTACCCGAGCGTTCTGTGGTAATTCCAGGTTCAATCCCAAAAGAATTTCCTGCGGGTACTTTCCAAGTTCCTTGTGCTTTGATTATTGGTAAACGAACGGCTTCAACAGACCTCAAAACATCTTTGAATAATGCGTTGAGGGATTTTGGAGTAAGTGTATAGAAAAACCTATAGATTATTCATTCAACTTAATAGTCAATTTTTGACCTAATTGAAGGGGTGCATCATCAAGATTATTCCATTTATTAATCTCCGCTGGTTTACATCCATACTTTTTAGCTAAGGAGAAAATTGTTTCTTTAGCTTTAACAATATGAATTACCATTTTAGGTGAATCATTCATTACCGAAGAATCCTTAGAACTATGAATATAAATTTTTTGAGGTTTTATGGTGTTTTTTAATTCATTTTCTATCTTTTCTTTCTGCATTTTTTCTCGCTCGGATTGCAATTCATAATATGTTCTTGTTTTCATATATGTATTTCTTACACTATTTAGAAATACTGCCTCTCCTACTTGTGGTTGTTCCCAATTCTCCAGTTTATTAAATCTTCGAATACTCTCTTGTTTGATGCCATATATCTGTGAAATATCATAAATACTTTCTCCTAATTTAGCTTCATGCACTGCAATATGAGATTTTATTTCTTTTCGTTGAAGAAAGAAATTTTGTCCTTTCGTCAAATTTTGTTCGCCTTCACATTCATTAAAAATCATCAATTCTCTTCGCGTAAATCCTTTTTCAGCAGCCACTTTTTCAATTGAAAAATTTTCATTAACTATTACAAAAGGCAAGAAAGTTGTAACAATAGAATCTAAAGCAACTTTCAATGAACCTTCTACTAAATTTTTTCCCGATTCTATTATATTTTGTCCAGAATCTAACGTCGAATTTGGAGTAATTAAATTTTTCTTATTAGTAGTATCTATTTCTGAATTACTAGTTCCAAAAAAATCATATTCATACAATTTGAGCTCTTCAATATGCTTTATTAGCATTTGGGGGTAATTAGGATTAGTAGCATATCCCGCTTCTTTTAGTCCATATGCCCAGGACTTATAATCTTTTATGTCATAGCTAAACAATCGTTTATAACGATCTCTTGATGTTAGAAACAGAGAATGATCTCGATACGATTCTTCTGATGAAGTATATACTCGAAAACATTCGCCTTTGGCATC